>JAZNVO010000300.1:0-1982 GCA_045592885.1 Alphaproteobacteria bacterium | reverse complement strand
AAAAAATCAGAGAAGAACGAGGATTGGTTTATTCAATTTATGCCTTTTCATCTTCCGAAACAGATACGGGTATCTTTGGCGTTTATGCCGGAACGGGCGAAAAGGAAGTCAAAGAATTAATGCCTGTTTTATGTGATGAACTTGTTCAATTACCACACACATTGACTGATGAAGAAATTATCAGAGCCAAAGCAAGATTAAAAGCCGGATTATTAATGCGTCAAGAAAACATTTCTTCTCATGCCGAAATGAATGCAATTGACACCATCTTATATGGACGGGTTATTCCAAAAGAAGAAGTTATCAAAAAAATTGAAGAGGTTTCAAAAAAAGATCTTGAAGTTGCCGCTCAAAAATTAATCAAAAAAACACCGACTTTGGCAGCTCTGGGGCCAATCAAAGAAATCATTTCGATGGAACAAATTTTAGACAAGTTGAAATAATTCTTTATTTGTCTTTTTTTCATCTTGTATTTATAAAAAAAACACCCAGTATAAGTATATAAAAAAAGGAAAACTTATGCCAAATTTTGATTTAGAAAAAGAAATCTCGCCAAACGGACTTGTCTTTGGCATTGATGAGGCCGGACGTGGCCCGTGGTGTGGACCGGTTGTGGCCGCCTGTGTTTGTTGGCCGGATTATAACATCCCTCAAGAACTTGCCGAACAAATCGATGATTCAAAAAAGCTTTCTGCTCAAAAACGAGAAGCTTTATTTGATGAGATTATGGTATCAAATGCTTATGTCGGTATCGGGATTGCTTCTTCAACAGAAATTGATGAAAAAAACATTTTGGCTGCCACCTTTTTAGCAATGCAAAGAGCTGTTGACCAAGCAAAACAAAATTTTCAAAAAACACCTGATGCTTTGCTAATTGACGGAAACAGATTACCAAAAAATTTGACTCTTCCGGCAAAAGCAGTTATCAAAGGAGACCACTTATCTCTTTCAATTGCTTCCGCTTCAATTGTGGCAAAAGTCACCCGCGACAAGCTGATGAAAGAGCTCGCAAAAACATATCCGCAATATGGGTGGGATAAAAACGCCGGTTATGGAACAAAAGAACACATCCAAGCAATTGAAAAATACGGAATTACCGATATTCATCGCCGTTCTTATGCTCCGATAAAAAGGTTTTTAGAAGGACAAAATGTTGCCCCCAAAAAAGAGGGGCAAAAGCAACTTTCTCTTCTTTAACAAGAAATTATCTTTCGTTTTTTCTTGCTTGTTGCAATAAGGCTGTTTTTTCGGCCTCTCGTTTTTGTTTTTTAACAAACTCTGCGTAATCTTGTTCTTTTTTATTTTCTTCTATTTTCTTTTGATCTTTATCGGCAGACTCTGTCTCTTTAGCCGTGTCAATCACTTTTTTCACATCATCTTTTTTCTCTACTGTCGGAAGATTTTCAGCTCCCTTCTTTATTGCAATTTCTTTCACAACGGCTTTTTCCCGATCGGTTATTTCTTTTGTTTCACCCCAAAGCTTATTTTGTTTTGAATTTAAATCAACTTCACGATCATTCTTTCCTTTTTCAGCCATTTGATGTGTGAATAACGGCTTTGCCTCTTCCATCATTTGTTTATTCAATGTTTCTTCCGGTTTGATACCAAAAAGTTTAAACATCTCTTCAACACCTTTAACAACTGTTCCGGCTGCTTTTCCGACTTCATTGTCAAAACGAACGGATTTTGAAATTTCTTTCAATCCGGAAACTGCTGCACCAACTTTTCCGGAACGCAAACGTGATATTTGCAATTTAACAACATCGGAAGAAGAGCGCATCAAAGATTTCAAATTCTTTTTAATACTTGTTCTGATTTTATCATACTTACCAACCATTTTTTCTGCATTTTGGAAGGTTTTTTGAAATTCTTTATCTTTCATCATCTCTTGGAAAAATTCTTTATTCGCAGGTTTTTTCAAAATTTCCAAACCTTGTTTTTGTTCACGCGGATCTTTGTTCTTTAATTTTTGATTAATGAAT
>JAZNVO010000299.1:0-4097 GCA_045592885.1 Alphaproteobacteria bacterium | reverse complement strand
ATATTTTTATTTATTTGTCAATATTTTTATTAATAAATAAAATCAGCGTTCTTTTTCATTTTCTTGATGAAGAATAAATGGCACATTTTTTCTTAAAATAAAAGAAAGAACCTGTCCATTTTTTTTATCTTGTTGTCTTTCTTTACAGTGTTTCAAAACTTCTTTTTTTAAAAACATTGCAATTTCAAAGAATCCTTGACGCATGGCATGATTAAAAGCATCAATCCCCTCTTTGTCTTTATAAAAAACATCTGCTCCTTTTTTCATCAAATATTTCACCTGCCAGAGACTGCCCGCCAAAATGGAGGCAATCAAAGGTGTTTTCCCATTTGAATCGGGTCTGTTCACGTCCACGCCTTTTGAAATTAATTCTTTCACAATCGGCATATTTTTCTTTTGAAGAGCAACAATCAACGCCTCTATTTCAACGTCATATTGATCCCTTCCTTCTTTTAAAAGAACCTGCACCGTTTTTAAATTTCCCGTTCGAACGGCTCTTGAAAGTTTTCCACTCGTCTTGGATCCAAATTGAATCATCCGTTCAACAACATCCGGCATCTGTTGATCAATGGCAAAATCAAGCAAGTCGGCATATCTGTCTTTGACGGGCTCTTCAATCAAAGCCCCTTTTTTAAGCAACCGGTTAATCAGACGTTTTTTCTTATAACGAACCGCCCAATAAAGCAAACTTTCGCCATTAATCTTGCTTGTTTTCGCATTCAATTGCCCCTTTTCAATCCGTTTTAACAATTCTTTTTCGTCACCGCTTTGAATCACTTCCAAATCCGTTTTTTCTTTAACAAGCCCCATTTTTGACAAAAAGGAATATTCATAATCTGATTGTTTTTCATCAAAGGCAAGAAAGGGATTTTTAATCAGTTCCGCAAAACCCTCTTTGTATTTTGCATATCCTGAAAGCGACAACAAATCTTTTTTTTCAATGAGTGAAAAATCAGCGCCAGCTTGTAAAGAAGCTTTAAAAACATCAACCGTTTGAGTCAAAACAATGTCTTTAAAAAGCGTTTTTCCCACCAAATTCACATCTGCCCCGTTTTCAATCAAAAAAAGTGATACCTTTGAGTCTCGATCAAAATTTAAAGCTCTTTCAAAAGCAGTTTTCTTTTTTTCATCAAGATGATTGATATTTGCCCCTCTGCTGACAAAGAGTTTCACCATTTCAAAATTCTTCCACATCACGGCAATCGATAAAGCCGTTTGCCCCTTTTCCCCGACAGCATTCACATCGGCTCCCTCATCTAACAAAAATTCGGCTAATTCAACATTGTTTGTCAAAACGGTTGCCACCAAAGCTGAATGAGCTGTGTCATTATCATTCAAAACACCTTTTGAGATCAAATATTTCACCTCATCAATCGGCGGATGACCATCATGATTAAAAATTAACAATGTCAAATCTGAATATCTTGCCATGATGTTATTGCCTTTTTTTAACTTCTTTGTCTTGTATTTATTGATTTTTGTGCTTGACTTAATGACGTGTTTTTAATCTTTTTTCTCACCTGTTCTTGAATCAATTTGGCAATTTCAAAATGTCCGTTTGTCATTGCAAAATGATGGGCATCCAAGCCACGATTATCTTTGACGAACACATCGGCACCGGCTTGAATCAAATGCTCCACACTTTGAATACAGCCGTAATTTGCCGCACACATCAAAGCCGTTTTACCGTTATGCTCCCTTAAATCAACAAGAGCCCCGTGTTGAATCAAAAGGTCCACCATATCCGGATTTTTATTACAAGCGGCCATCATCAAAGGCGTTACTTTTTTTGAAGATTGATAATTCACATCACTTCCCTTTTCAATCAAAATCTGTGCCATTTCCAATCGATTAAAAGAAGCGGCCATATTTAACGCGGACCCTCCCATTTCTTCCTCTTCATAAGTCAAATCAATCGAAAGGGTCATCAGTTTTTCAAAAATCTGCATCTGCCCGATATGAATGGAAAGAAAAAGAGCCAAGTGTTTTTGTCTTTCAATTTCTTTGGCTTTTTTCAAAAACTCATCAAAAAGCCGTCCGCCTCCATCATAAATATCATTATGCAAGTATTGATTCATCTTTTTTCCTTTATCTTGTTTGCTCTAATTGTTGGATGAAAAATAACCGGTTTTGCATTTTGTTTTTAATCACTTCACGCACTTTTGTTTTCAACATCTCCCCAATCAAAAGATTGCCTTTTTGCATCGCCAAATTAAAAGCATCCGTTCCCTCATGATTTTTTCTAAAAACATTTGCCTCGCTGTCAATCAACGTTTTCACCAGCTCCAAATTTTCAATTTGAATGGCTTTCATCAACGCCGTTTCTCCCTTCTCATCTTCTTTTGTCACATCCGCGCTCCTTTGAATCAAAAGAGAAACAATCTCTTTATTTTCACTGCTCACGGCTTTCATCAACGCCGTTTCTCCTTTTTCATCCTGATGATTGATATTGCTTCCGGCGGCTACAAGTCGCTCAACGCCACTCACCCAAGCTGACTTACTTTCACACGCCGTCATCAAAGCTGTTTTTCCTTGATTATCTGTTAAATGAATATTCGCCCCTCTTGAAAGCAAAAACGAAAGGGCTTGCAAACTTCTTTGCGCACAGGCGGCAAATAACGGTGTTTGTCCCGTGTTATCTTGCCTGTTTATATCAGCGCCATATTGAATCAAAAGCAAAGCCCCGTCTTTATAGCTGTTAAAATCATCAAAAGTTCCGGGCGGAACAATCCCACGCCACCCGATTGGAAGAGATTCATTGATTAAACGAACAAGAGCGGTCTTGCCGTCAGAATCCGGTTTATCAAAATCCGCCCCCGCCTCTTTTAAAAGCAAAACCATTTCTTCATCTTCCGATTGTAACTTGTTTAAATAGTCTTTATCCGATATTAAAGAGCGTCTTTGCTCAACAAGACACATCAAAGCCGTCCGCCCGTGATTATCAAACTTATTCACATCCGCCCCGCATTCAATCAACTTTTTTGCAAGGCGTAACTTCCGGCTGATAATCGCTTCATTTAAAAAGGTCCCGCCCCAGTTAAACTGGTAATTGGGGGCAATTTTCCCTTTTTCCAACCCTTGAATCAAAAAATCATATTTCTCTTTAATGAAGGCATCCCAAATTTTGCTTTGTGAATATCTGTCAAACAACTGCATAAAAGCTCCTTTTTTTTTAACTTTTTTCATTATTCTTAAAGTGTTGCTTTATTTTTTTCAATCTCCGGTGCTTTCTTTTTTTAATCAATTTTTTTGATTTTGCCGATTGAGAGAAAGGCTTTTCCTCTTTGGCTGTGAGGCAATCTTTTTAACCCCTCTTAAGTGTTGTTTCACGGCGTTTTTAATCAACTCGCCAATCTTGTTATTCCCCTTTTTCATCGCCAAATTAAACGCATCTTCACCTTTTTTATTTTTGATAAAAACATCTGCCCCTTTTTTAAGCAACACTTGCACACTTTCAATACTTTCATTTTCGCATGCCATCATTAAGGGCGTATTTTTCTTTTCATCAGTTGAGTTCACATCAGCCCCGCAATTGATAAGTTCTTTCAACATTGACGGCTCTTTGAAAAAAATGGCAAGCTCCAACAGTGATTCATTCCACTCATCTCTAAAATTAGGATTGGCTCCGGCTTTTGTCAGACTTGAAACAAGTGACACATAATTGCCAAGAACAACCCAAATAAGGGAACTATGCCCTCCTTGGTCATCTGTTTTGCATCCGTTTTCAAGCAATTGTTCGGCAATGTCGATTTTTCCACCCGTTATGGCCCAGGATAAGGCCGTCAATCCGGAATAATCTTCTATATTCAAATCCGCACCGGCATTGATCAATTCTGTAACAACAGAATCAGCGCTCACTTGAACAGCTTTCATCAATGCCGTTTCGCCTTTTTCATTTTGCTCATTTAAATCCACTCCTTTTTTGATCAATTCTGTCACCATATCAAATTGAGCGTGGGTCGAGGCCAACATCAACGGGGTATTTCCCGCCTCATCTTGATGCATAACATCAGCCCCTTTATTGATTAAATAACGAAAAAGATGCCTCTCGTGACTTTCAATAGCCGTCATCAACGCCGTCCTGCCGATTAAATCTT
>JAZNVO010000298.1:0-6859 GCA_045592885.1 Alphaproteobacteria bacterium | reverse complement strand
GGTCGGTTGACGTGTTTGTTAAAGCGTTTGATGTTTTGCTTAAAGTGGCGTTATTTTCGGGCAACAAGCTTTGATATCCCGGCGGGTTATCAAAAATGCTTTTGTTTGATAATGTTGGCGTAGCCGTTTGCAATGACAAAGAGGCTGATGATAATCTACTTGGTCTTTTATATCCGTTCAACCGAAATTCTTCGGGATCAATATCGTCCGGCACATCAATTATTTGGGCATCACTCGCTGTTGAAAACGGGTCATCTGCCCATTTCATAAAATAATGCTTTGTTTCGCCGGGATTGGGATTGTTGCGTGTAAATGCATGGTTTCCGTTCATAGCGTTTTCCATTGCTAATCGTAATGGACTTTTGTAATTCATGTTTCTTCCTTTCATGTTAATAAAAAAAAACACCCCAGTGATAGCATTGGTTAAGGTGCTCTTTCTTTGTGAGATGAGGGTGGCCATTTCGGTTTCATCGTCGGCATTTAAAACACCGGCTCTTAACTTAACAATGCTTAAAGCTTTTCAAAGCTACACAAGGGGTTGCAAATTGGTTTATAGACATCACTTTTACGTCTTTTTTGCACATCAGATGGTTGGGCTCATTAACCCCCTTTTGCACGCACAGTCAGGGGGGGGCTTCCACCCTAAATAAACATCCCCATCATCCCCATCAACGCTTGCACATCAGCTTGTTCATTGGCTGTGTTTGCTGCAGCCAAATCCTGTTGAAGTTTGAAGATTTCTTGTTGAATGTCATATTCGGTTTTGGACTTATCGATATATTTATACATCTCGTCCAGTTCATTTTTGCGAACAGAATTATTCAATTTGGCATTCTCAAGGGCTTGAGCAAACGATTGATTGAACACATCATTTCCTTCACTGACGGCTTTATAAGCGGCTTGGTTCAATGCCAAATTTTGCTTTTGTATCAAATCGTTCATCGCCCGTTGATAAGCTTCGGATCCAACGGTTAACCCTTGATTTAAAAGGCGGGTGTTCAAATCCGCCGTTTGTGTTTCATGTTCCGGTTGAAGCAAGGATTGATAAGAGTTCCAAACGGCATTTTGCGCCTCTTTTCTTGCCTCATCGGAAGCATTCACACTTGAGATATAATCAGTTAAATTCTGACTCAAATCATAGGCGGTTTCGCCCAAATTTTTAAGGGTGTTATCCGCCAAAGACGTGTCATAATTTTGATAGTAATTCAACATATTTTCAAGGACGGAGGTGTCTTGTTTTCCCGCCATGATTGAGCCGACATCACCCGCAACTTTCATCACCGGTGAAGCGATTTTTTTAATTGATCCAGACATAAAAAACTTTCCTTTCATTGTTGTTCATAAAAATTTTGCCCATATATAGGCATCTTGTTTATCGTGTTGATAAAATCTTTTGAGTCGACCTTCTTTTTCAAATCCGAGCCGTGACAAAAGCGAAACGGCTTTTAAATTATTTGTTTTTGTCAGCGCATTGATTCGCTCTGTTTTGAAATAATTTTTGGCCGTTTGAAAAAGATAGGTCAAAACTTTTTTGGTGCACCAAGAAGGGTTGGTTGAAACAATTGTCCACCACATATCGTGATTGGGACGATAATCCGTCCAACTTAAAAGGGCAACGATTTTTCCGTCTACCACAAAGGCAAATGAAAGCAAATGCGTCATTTCTTCAAATTCGGTTTGAAGAACAAAAAATGCCCGCTTTGCCAAAAAAGGGGTGGTATCCAGATAAAGCGAAACACCCTCTTTTGAAATCAAAACAGGGGTTAAGGTTTTTAAAAGCCGTTCTTCTTCACTTTTTTGAAACAAAGGGGACACAACGTCCCCCTGCTCTTTTTCGGAATATGATTTTTTTTCTGTCACAAAAGCCTCCCTCTTCTTTCTCAACTTAAAACGGCTAACAGACTTTTTTCCCGAATAACAACAATGTTTTCATCCGGTGTTTCCAATTCATCAAACGGATGAAACATCACTTTATCCCCTTTTTGAACAACAGATACCTTTTCCCCTGTCGCCAAAACGGTGCCGATATTGGCTTTTTGTTTGTTTAAGCCGAACGGTTTTAAAATCAGGGAAGATTTTTTTTCTTCCCCGAGTTTTAAAAAAATTTTGTCTCCTATCGGTTTCATCAAAATCCTCCCTTTTTTTTATAACCCCAACAACCGGCATCCTTCTTCCAGAATTTGCCTTGTTGTTTTGAGTTTTCCGCTCGGCGTGTGTGTTGAAGAAGAAAGGCTTTTTGTGCCAACGCCTTGAGGAGAAAAAGAGCTGTTTTTGGCTTTTTGGGTTTCCGCCTGTTTTTCCTTAAAATAAGAGGAAAGCTCTTCTTTCATCATTTTTTGAATCTCTTCTTTCAAAGAGGAAAAATCTGTCTTTGCCAAAAAATTGTGAGGGGTTTCTTTTTGAGCCGGCAAAGAATGAGTATCCCCTAACAAAGACAAAAACATCTTTTCCATCGGAATGTTATTTGAAAGGGCATATTGTTTCAAATGAAAAGCCGCCTCTTGTTTTGTCGGCAATGAAAAACCCGCTTGAAGTGCCAATTGCTTGATCACTTCTTTTGGCGATTCTTGATAAAGTTTTTCAAGCGCAACAAGAGAGTTAATCCATTCTTTCGCCGATTGAATCCCCCGTTTTGAAAGGGTTTCTTTTAAACTTTCAAAATTTTCATTCAAATAAGCGCTTGCATCAAACGGATCAGCCCCCTCCCCCTGTTCATTTAAAGGAGCGGGTGTTTCAATTGCCAAAGAAGGATCCTCTTCTTCTGTGGCCTGTTTTGTTTCTTCTTGAATTTTCATAAAACGATCCCAATTTTGTTCCATAATCTCACGGGTTGACGGTAACACAGCGGTTTCAACGCTTTCTTCAGTCGCTGTGACAATATCTTTCATTTCTTCTTTGTTCAATTCTTCTGTCATAAAAAAATCATCCTTTTGTAATTGGTTAAAAATTCATCAAACAACTCTTGTTTTTGTTTTAAAAGCTTCTCATTTTTCCGTGCCAGCACATATTCTTTCGAATAATCGGAGGCAAAGGCCAAGTTTTCGGCTTTTAAATAAGCATCCACTTCCTGCACCGTGGAAGCTTGCTTACCATTCGGCAACAATAGAGGGCTTTTAAACGAGCCGGAAATATAGGTCATTCCCCCCCCTTTTCAGGTGTTGTTTGAAGCGGTTTAAAGGCAAGCTTTGAAGGTTTCATCTCCCGTCTATAAAAGGGACGTTTAACAGCTTTATCCCCTTTTAAAAGATAGCGTTTCAACCGCTCGGTGCCAACCACCGTTTGAATCGGCGGATGAACGGGTCGTGTTGAAGGCACGGGAACGGGCACATAAGGCCCCTCTTCCTTATCTTGATGGCGAAGAACGGCTTTTTGAAAATCAAGTTCGGCTTTTTTGTTTTTGAAATTAAGTTCACGTTCTTTAAAAACCAGATCTTTCAATTTCACAAAAAGCTCTTGTTTTTCAATTTGATATTTCAAATCTTCCAACTCTTGTTTATCCGGCTTGATTTGTTTTTGAAGAAGCGAGGCTTCCACCAAATCATTTGTCTTTTGCGCTTTTTTAAGAGCTTGTTCAATTTCAAGAAACGTCTTGTCAATCACGTTTTCAAAATGACGCGCACCGGAAAATTGACCGGCAACTCTTAAAATCATTTGACGATAAAGCGGTAACAACAGCGGTTCTTGAGCCACAACCATCACCCCGTTTGCCAACATTTTTGTGAGCGTTTCAACGGCAAAAATGGTTTTTTGAGTTTGTTTTTCCTGATCAAAAAAAGCATCTGTTTCAATGTTCAAAATCATATCCCGCAACTTGGCCGTTTTTAAAAGATGAATGGCCTCTTTGATTGTTTTTTCATCAAAGCCCTCTTCGGGTGAAATGAATTTTTCAAGCGTTGAAAAAGAAAATTGCTCACAGATAATTTCTGCCTTAATGCGATAACAATCCATGATAAAGCGATGCATATCATTTTGACGGTCTTGATTTCGCAGGGTGCCGAAACTTGTTTTTTTCTCAACAGCCGTTGCGGTTTCAACCTTATCGGAATTGCCTCGCATAATATCCGAAACACCTGTGATTTCAAAGATTTCTTGTTTTAAAGAGTCTTTTCGTTTAATCAAAACTTCAAGCGCCATGACATATTGATCAATCGGGATAAAATCAATTGCTCCTTTGATACCGCCCGCTTCTTTGATGCGTTCAAAATCATGAAGACCGACAAGGGTCACATCTTTATCAAAAATATCAGATAATCTCGAAAAAGAGGCATCATAAATCCCGCTTACTTTGATGGCGTTCATCAATAGGCGCATTCGATGAGTCACGCCCGAAAGTTCTTTGAGCAATTCTTCAATCATCTCAAAATCCGAAACGGGGATCAAACTATCATTTGTCATTGAAGCAAAAATGGGTTTTGGCATCGGGAAAAAATCCGTCAATCCCAACGGATCTTCTTTTTGAAGCAAGAAAAAGTCATCCGCCTCAAAAGAAAACCAAAAAACTTTTCTTTCTTCTTTATCCCAAATTTCATAAACATCCAAAACAAAATCTTCTTTTTCATCCAACGGCACAACGCCTTTTTGAATCAATCTGGAAAACATTTCTTCGCCAAAAAAAGATTTAAGTTTGGCTTTGTTTAAATGAATGCATCTGGCCACCCAGGAAAGATTTTCAAAAATGCCGTTTTGACTAACATCTGCAACAAAATCAAGTGGATCTAAATATCGAGTCACCACTTTTTCATGGGTTTTCACTTCCAAATTTTTCAATTCCCCATGAAAAGGTATCTCTTCAAATTCGGCTTCATAAGATTCCCACAAAATACCGGTGCCGAAAATAAGGTAATCATTACGGGCATATTTTGCCACACTGTCAAAATCAAACTGTGACAAATTCCATTCAAGAGCACGTTCCAAAACTTTGACAGCCACTTGTTCTTTGGCGGTGTTATATTTGCTCAATCGTTCCAAATAAGGCGTTGGTTGTTTGAAATATAAAAACGGTTTTTGTGTTTCAACACTTGACCAAAACAAAGCACTGCCGGCTTTGAGCGGTTCTGTTGAAAAAGAGGTTTCCTCTTCTCGCCTTTGTCCGGATAAATAAAAACGACGCGCCCGTTTAATCACTTCATAATACGGTTGATATGTTTTTAAGGCTGATTCCAAACGGGTGCGCCACAGGTGAACTTTTTCTTTTTCCTCTTCAATCGAGGAGCCGTTCTTTTTCTTGATTAACTCTTCTTTTTCTTTCAAATATTCTTTTTTTTCAATCGATTTTGTCATAAAAAAATCCTTTCTTTTCATTGTCATCATAAAAAAAACTTATTCCAAAATTTTCAAGCCGACTTCACCGGCCGAAACGCCGAACAAAGCACACATTAACGTGATCAAAATGTATAAAAACACTTTGTTGTTCAAAATTTCTTTCACGTTTTGAATAAATGACGTTTTCTTTTTCGTGTATTCAATAATGGCATCCAATTTGTGGTGCATTTGTCGTTGTTCTTCCTTTATTTCTTTGACATCTTCTTTGATAAAGTTGATTTCTTTTTGCATTTTTTCGAAATCTTCACATTGTTTTTGATGCAACAAAATGGCACTTTTGCTCATTCCGCCGCGATTGGGTTGCGCTAAAATCATCTCAAGCGCCGATCGTTGATTCATTTTTTCTCCTTCTTTTTTAAGGGGTTGATAAAATTTGTTTTAATTTATAAAGCCGGGCAATCCATTCAAAAGTGGCGGGCATATCCGGTGTTGTTTCAAGCTCCTTGGCAACCAAAGGCCCCGCAATCGGAAACGGCGGATAGACAAGCTTTTCGCACTCACAAGTCGCCTTTTCGCATGAGCTCAAGCAACACACGGCGAGAAGCATTGGGACGCATATAAATTTCTTCTTTTTCTTTTGTTTCATAGCGGATAACCTTCACTTCCTTTTCAATGATTTTGATTTTTGAATGGCTTTTGCCAAGCTGATAAGACAAAAAACAAAGCAAAAAAATGAACACAGACAACAAAATCATCCGCTTCATTCTTATGCTCCCGTTTTCATCAATTTGGAAAGAGCCGCGGCCCTTTTTCCGACTTGATGTGCCCATTTTGAATTCATCATTTCAGATGATGCTTGCAAAAAATCATTATTTTCAATGGCTTTAAGCATTTTTTTGAAACCTTTTAACCGTTTCATCCCCATGTTAAAACACATATCCGCCAAAACAATTTGTCTTGAAACAGAAAGGGTATCGAAAAACACAAATTCTTTTTGACAAGCCAAAATAACCTCTTCCACATCATTTTGAAGCAAAAAAAAAGCCTCTTCTTTCGAAAGGCCCTTTTCTTCTAAATTCCGCCCAACACCGATGGTGAGCTTGTTCATCGAACAGCGATAAGGTTTTAACCGCACCCCTTCTTCTTTGATTAAACGATCAACAAGCTTTTGTTTCATCCGGTGTTTCCTTTTTTTCAAACAAGTCGATCTTTTCTTTCAACGCCTCAATTTCTTCTTTTAACAACTGATTTTCTTTCTTCAATTCATTTATAACAGATTGATTTTTATATGTTTTCAAAAATGATTTTGCTTTTTTATGTTCCTCGATTAAGGATAAATCTTTGACCCGTTGAGAAGAAAGCGCCGAAAATTCTTCCAACGTGAAAATTCCGTGAGATTTAAGTGTTTCTTGTTCCATCGGCGTTAAAAAAGCAAAAAGTGAAAGGCTGGTTCCTTGTTTTTCCTTTTCTTTTGTTTGAAGATAACGTTGATATTCTGCCGGAAACCGACGGATTTTTTCTTCCGTTGCCGGTTGATCAACCACATCGGTAGCATTATTTTTGATCCTGATTTCAACAAAACAAACCTCTTTAAAAA
>JAZNVO010000297.1:0-10561 GCA_045592885.1 Alphaproteobacteria bacterium | reverse complement strand
TTAAGGCAAATGACAATACGCCGAAATGTTGGGCGGAATTGCAACCGAAGATGAACGAAAAGCCTTTCGTTCTGATGAGTTGTTAGTTGGAATTGTGAAAGGAGAGGCAATCGCCCATAGGTGCCGCGTAAAACCTTTTTTTGTGATGCGTTTGTTTGGGTCGCTCCAACCTTTTGTGATGTGTAAAAAAAAACGGTCAAAAGGGATAGACTAGCGCTTGGTTTTTGAGCCGACGTGTGCAGATTTGAAGCGTTAGCGGTAGGGCACACGAGAGTTCAAAAACCAACCCTAGGGTGCCTCTTTTCACCGTTTTTTTACTCACGGCTGTTCAAACCAACACCCACCAACCCCTCTCCACCATTCCTTTTTTTATTTTGCTCAAACACTTAAATCCCCCTCCTTTTATGATCCTGCCGAACAATCAGACAGCAAAAAAAATCCTCTTCAGTTAAAAAAACAAAAAAAATGTCCTTTTTTTTCATTTTGTGATATAATAAATGTATAACAAAAAAAGGAGACGGGACATGATTGACAAAATAATCGAGTTTAAAAACACGCCGACCCATTTTTCCTCAACCGAAGAAAAGTTCAATTATTTAAAACTCATTGAGGCATATGTTCAAAAAAATTCAAAAACCGAAAAAGAAAAAATCATCAATCGGCATGCCATTGTCCGCTCCAATCCCTCTCTTTTTAAAGCTCTTTATGCGGACTATCAATTGCCGGAAGAAAGAAAAAAAGAGCTCTTACACATCATTGATGAAACCGTTCAAAGCATTGCGCTGAATAGTGAGCTTCGAAATCAAATATTGAATTTCACCTCTTTGGAGTTTGAAGATAAAAAAAAGCTGTTACAAGACCTTGCCGTCTATATGATGCGTGATTCAGGCGTAAGCCCCTTTCAAACCGGCACCCCGAATGTGGAATTGCATATTGAAGAACTGAACGATACACTTGCCGGATATGCCACGAAACAAACAAAATATAATTTCACCAACGATGCCATCTATGTGAACAAAAAAGAAGTTGAAAAAGCCAAAAACATTCACGAGTTATTGGATACTTTTTTTCATGAAGCCTTGCATACAAGACAAACAACAAACACTGACACTTTCACGGGGCTGAGCCATCTTTATTATGTTTCAACCAACTCTAACATGCAAAAATGGGAAAGACCGGATCTCTTACGAAGCTATTTAGGGCAACCGATTGAAAAGGAAGCTTGGTTTTTCGGAACCCAAGTGCAAAACAACTTTGTCAAAAAATTAAAAGAAGCCGACCCTTCACCCAATTTCACAAGATTGGCTCACCTTTTAACGGGCAAAGCGCACTCCCCTGAGGAAGTCACTTTCAAAAAATATGGCAGCAATATCGAGGTGAAATTTGCGCACCCCATTGATCCGGATATCAAAAATGATTTTTTGGAAAGCCAGGACCTGCCCTTAAAAATTGACACAAGCAATTATTTTACCCCGTCAAAAACCATTTCAATTGAAACATCGGGAGAAAAAGGCGTTCAAGATTTAACTGATTTATTCATTACCGTTGATTGTTTATCCAGTGATTTAATCAGAGCCAACACTCAAAGAAAACACTTTCAAAACAACTTGTTAAAACACTTTTCAAATGCCCCGCTTCTTGAAAAAGAAAAAAACAAGTGCTGTTTTCAAGGAAATCAACCCTCTCTTATTCAATATATCCGAAACTTAAAAACAACCATGACCGCCCGATATGATGCCAAAACAAATCAAACGATTGTTTCTTTACCCTTACACATTCAATCAACCCAAAACCAAAAAAAGATCAACTATATGTTTTTGCCCTCTCCAAAAGAGAGCCCCACCCCCGGCTATATGCCAACGAATAAAGAGTCAATAAGATAACAATTTTTCTCTTGACAAGGCTGTTTTTTTCTGATATAAAGATTTCATCTTTCAAAAAGCTGAATATATTTTCAGTCTCCAAGGAGATACATCAATCCGCGATGGTTCGTGCATTGGTGCGATTTTTGTATGTAAAGTTTTTTGAAATGGTAAAACGAGAAGTAACAGAAAGGAAAAGAAATAAATGTCAGTTCGTATTCGTTTAGCCCGTGGCGGTTCAAAAAAACGTCCGGTTCATAAAATTGTTGTTGCCGACAAACGCTCTCCGCGTGACGGTCGCTTCATCGAGTCTTTGGGTTTTTACAATCCGCTTTTGCCGAAAGGTCACCAAGATGCTTTGCGTATCAATGAAGAAGCTGCCAAAAAATGGATGAGCCAAGGGGCAGAACTCACAGAACGTGTTCAAAAATTGTTTGCTCTTGTTGGTTTGGCAGAAAAACCGGCCATTCGTGAAACACCGAAAAAATCGGCTCCGAAAGCCAAAGCTCAAGAACGCATGAGAGAAGCTGCTGAAAGAGCTCAAGCTTTAAAAGAAGCTGAAGAAGCCGCTGCAGCCGAAGCTGCTGCCGCTCAGGCTGAAACACCTGCTGAATAAGGATAAAAGATGTCAAAACTTGTCTGTGTCGGTCAAATTGTGAATGTTCATGGGATTAAAGGCGGTCTGAAGATCAAGCCGTTTTTAACCGATCCGATGGATATTGCCTTGTTTGATACACTCACGGATAAAGAAGGCAAAAAAACCTTCAAACTCAAGGTTCAATCTCAAAATAAAGGGATTGTGCTGGCATATATGGTGGGTATTGAAGATCGCACAACGGCTGAAAGTTTAAAAGGGCTTGAATTATACGTTGAGCGTGAAAAAATGCCCAAAGAAGACCAAGGTGAATTTTATTATGTAGACTTAATCGGGTTAACCGTCTTAAAGGCGGGAAAAGAGTTCGGCACAGTTGAAAGTGTTGAAAACTTTGGCGCCGGCGACATTATCAATGTCCGGCTTAACAACGGCAAAGTCTTCCCCTTTGATTTTTCTGACGCGACCTTTCCGGTGGTGGACATTGAAAACAAAGTGATGCATATTGAATTACCCCTTGGGATCAAAGAGGTGATTGACCATGAAGATTAACGTGCTCACACTTTATCCGGAAATGTTCCCCGGCTTTTTGGGTTATTCCCTTGCCGGCAAGGCTTTGGCCGAAAAAAAGTGTGAATTAAACGTTGTCAACATCCGTGATTTTGCAACGGATAAATATAAATCCGTTGATGACACACCGTTTGGCGGTGGAGCGGGCATGGTGATGAAACCCGTTGTTTTGGATCGGGCAATCAGCGCCGTTCATAAGCAAGGGGAAATTTATTATCTGTCACCCAGAGGCTGTGTTTTCAATCAAAAAACGGCTCATGAGTTTGCGATAAAAGAGGAAGTCACATTCCTTTGCGGTCGCTTTGAAGGGATTGATGAACGCATTATTGAAAAATGGAACATAAAGGAAATCAGCATTGGTGATTTCGTTTTATCCGGCGGAGAACCGGCTTTATTGACCATGCTTGATGCAATTATCAGACTTTTGCCAAATGTGATGGGAAACAATGCTTCGGAAATTGAAGAAAGTTTTGAAAACGGATTATTGGAATATCCGCAATATACAAAACCGCAAGATTTTGAAGGGATGAAAGTGCCGGATATTTTGCTTTCCGGACACCATCAAAAGATTAATGAGTGGCGTTTAAAACAATCTGAAAAGATCACAAAAGAACGCAGACCGGACTTGTGGACAGCTTATCTGAATCAGAACAAAAATTAAGAAAGGAATTTTAAAATGAACTTAATTAAAGAATTAGAAAATGAACAGATTGCCAAATTAGGAAAAAACGTTCCTTCATTTAAAGCAGGTGATACTGTTAAAGTAATGTATAAAATCGTTGAAGACAAAGGTCGTGAACGTTTGCAAGCTTATGAAGGTGTTTGCATTGCACGTCATAACGACGGATTGAACTCAACAATCGTTGTGCGCAAAATTTCATTCGGCGAAGGCGTTGAAAGAATTTTCCCGATTTATTCACCGAACGTTGCTTCAATTGAAGTTGTTCGTCGTGGTAAAGTTCGTCGTTCAAAACTTTATTACTTGCGCAAACTCTTTGGTAAAGCAGCTCGTATTGCTGAAGAAAAAGAAACACAAGAATAATTTTGTTGTTTCAACAAAATTTTATAAAGATGAAAAAAAGAAAATCCCCGTCCAAGCGGGGATTTTTTTTATCTAAAAAAACCGGAGGGTTTCTCCGGTTTTTCTTTCTTAATTGGCCAAATTGATAAACGGAATCGGTGCCGATCCATACATATTCACCGGCAACTTTCCATCCCATCGTTGAACGGCTTCATATTGAATCAAATTTTGGTTTTGACTGATAGCTTGCGATCTGATACGCATACTTTCGGCTTCTGCTTGAGCGGTCAAAACCTTTTGTTTGGCTTCTTCCTCAATCTGCTTTGTTTTATTCATTGCTTTGATGGCATTTTGTGTGGCGATTTGTTTTTCTTCAATCGCGCGCTCATATTGATCTGAAAAATCAATATTTTCCAATGCCACACCGGTCACATCAATATGATCCGGCGCCATCACGGCTTGCAATTTTTCAAAAATGGATTGAATGGCCGTTTCTCGGTTGGCAATCAACTTATCGGCTTCCCAACCGCCAAATGTGTCTTTGATAACGGAAATGATTTTCGGATACAAAATCTTTTGTTCATAATCCTGCCCAACTTCTTGAAACATCACATGAGCAAATGCGGGATTTAAGTTATAGTTCACGGTCACCTGAACCGTTGATTGTTGAACGTCTTTTGTATAAGCATTTGTTTTTAAAGTTGCTTTTCTTGTTCTGCAATCCATTGGGTAAATATCGGAACTGATTGTGTTATAAAAATAAAGCCCTTCCGGCAAGCTATCACCCACAACTTTTCCCCAAACGGTCTTAACTCCTCTAAAACCGGCATCAATTTGTTTGACACTTGCAAAAGCGATCACAAACACCGCCAACGCAATCAATCCGATGGTTAATTTAATAAAATTTGTCATTCTTCTTCTCCTGTTTTTTTGATTTCATCTGAAAGAGTTTTGCGCCCGTTTTTGGTGCAAAGCAAAAGTGGAAACAAAAACAAAGAAGAAATGCCTTTGTTTTTTTTGCTGGCATGCGATAATTTCATAAACAACAAAACGAACAATCCCAATAAATAAACGATGATAAGAAGTCTTAAAAAAAGTAAAATCATTTTCATCTCCTTTCTTTGTCACCATACAATAAGATGCAAAAAAATTTCAAGATAAAAATGATTTTTTGTCCTTAAAAAAAACTTTCTTTTTTATGCGTATTCGTTTTGTATATCCGTTAAAGAAGATCCTCCTTTTTGTTGACTTGCCTTCTTTTTGCTCATCAATTGATGAAGTTTTTTTTGCCCTTCTTCATTCAAATTTTTCACATCAAAGCCAGAAACCAACAAAAGAGAAAGATATTTTTTTCTTGTTTTTGGTGATAATTGTTGTTCAAAAACTTCATCAACAAGCGTTTTTCCTTTTAAAGAACGAATATTCACTTTTGCCCCGAATGAAATCAACGTTTCAAACAAATCAAAACGATCCCTTCTCAAGGCTGAAAACAAAAGCCCCTCTCCTGACTCATCAATTATATTCACATCTGCTTTTTGCTCCAAGAGAGACAAAACATCCTTTTTCGCTCCTTTTTGAACGGCCTCGATCAATGCTTCCTCAAGCGCAATCGATTCTTCATTTCCCTCAAAATTCAAAATTCCGGCTCGTTCCATATAAAGCTGTTTCATCAACCCAGCCTGTTCAAAAAGTTCTTTTTTGACAGCAAAATCAAGTGCGGAAAATCCCCAACTGTTTTTTTTATAAATATCGGCACCGGCCCCAATCAGCAATTTTATCCCCGATTGATTCATCGTTTTAAGCGCAGATAACAAAGGGGTATCCCCGTCAAAATCTTCCTGTTCAACATCGGCTCCTTTTGAAAGAAGCATTTGAACCATCTTATTATCCAACATCATCAAAGCCGCATGCAACGGCGTTTGCCCGCCTCTGCCCGCCATATTCACATCAACGCCCAATTCAAGAAGCCAGCCCACAACCTTATAATCGCCCAACAAAACCGCCAATACCAACGGCGTGTCTCCCTTTTCATTTTTGATGTTATAATTTTGTTGAAAAGCATTTACCCCTTTCATCAACTTGATAAATTCACATTCAAGCGGATTCAACCGTTCCGGGTCACTCATTTTTTTCAAAAGAAACGAATTTTTGTTGTTTTGATCTTCACAAAAGTGACCGGCTTGTTTTTTAACCTCTCGTATCCTTCTTTGCTCTGTGACCACGGTCAATTTTTCAACAATACTTTTCTTCACTTTGAAAATCTTGGTTATATCAATCGCCTGATATCCGTTTCTCGTCTTCAACATCAGATCGGCCCCAGCCAAAAGCAAAGCCTCAACCATTTCTTCATTTTCCGTCAAAACCGCAATCATCAACGGGGTAAATCCGGCGTTATTTTGCGTATTGATGTCAACTTTTTTTTCAATCAAAAAGCCGGCAATCTTGTTGTATTTTTCGCAAATCATATGTTCCAAAAAACTTTGACCGGCACCGTTCTTCGGATTAATATCTTTGCCCTCTTCAAAGTTTTTTTGAACCTTTTCAAAAAGGATCTTTTCTTTGTCAAAATCCGGCTGAACCGATTCTAACACCTTTTCAATTTCTTCAAACCCCAAGCGTCTTGCCATATCAATAGCCCGCTCATTGTTTTTATCCCAATGATAAATTTTTGTTCCCATGCTTTTTAGCAACAAAGCGCATATGTTACTTTGTCGGCTTAAAACGGCTTTCATCAAGGCCGTTTGACCTTTTTGATCTGTTAAAAAGAGATTGACACCGAAAGATAAAAGTTTTTGAACAGCACCGATATCCCCTTTTTCAGCAGCCTGCATCAAAAGAGTTTCTCCCCACTCGTTTTGCTCATTTAAATCGGCCCCCTGCTCGATTAATTGTTCAATTAATTTCAGCATCAATCTCTCGTTATTTCATTAATCTCTGGATAAAGCCTTTTTCAAGCGAACCACAAAAGATCTTTGTTTTCTTTCCTCTTGAATTTCTTTGGCCGTTTTAGCACCCATCGAACGCAACATTTTGATGTTTTCTTTTAACTTTTCATAAAATTGCGGCACAAGCATTGATCTGTTTGGATCTGATATTCTTACATCTTCAATGCTGAACCTGCTTCGTTCTTCAAAAATATCCAACACCGTTTGTTTCTCTTTATTCATCAGATTGATATTGTTGCCTTTTTGAGCAAAGAATTTAATTAATTCAGCATTTTGATCCATAGCAGCCAATAAAATCGGATAGGTATAAAGCTGTACAGTTTGATTCAATTTGGAATCAAATTTATGAGCATAAACCTTTTTGTTTGGGTTCACCCCTGCCTTTATCAGCTCTTCAACAAGTTCTGTGCCATAACAAGGGACCCAATAAATGGCTTCAGACAATGCTGAATCTTTTTCGCCAGAGAGTAATCTTTCCGGCATTGTTGCAATAGCGCCCTTTTCAATCAACAATTTAAGCATTTCTGCATCATGTTTGTGAACCGCTGCATAAACAAAAGAATCAGCTTTTACATCAGCGCCATTTTCAATTAAAAAAGAAGCCATTTCTTTTTGTTGACCGGCCACAGCCCCCATCAACCCATAAGTTGCAAATATTTCTTTATAAGTTTTTAAAGGTTTAAAAACCTGATTATAAGCAACAGCTCCCCATTTATCCACTGTTTTCAATATTTTTTGAACTGCCTCTTTGTTTCCATTGTAAGCGGCATTAAATAAAGCCTTGCGAAAAGCTTCTTTATCTTTTCCGGCGCGTAACAACAAAGCATCAAAACCAGCCATTGTTTTTTCACTTTCAGTCGCATCAATTAATTCCGAATTTTTCCCCGGTCGCATATTGGCGCCTTTTGAAAACAAAAACTTAATCATGGCTTCTTGCCCTTGAAAAATAGCCGCTTTTAAAGGACTTGACCAAGCATTTTCATCAACATTTAACTCGGCACCAAAGTTAATAAATTCATTCATCACTTCAATATTGCCAAAACTTGCTGCAGAACGAACAGCGCCCCATCTATCTTTTTTCTCTTTAAAAAAGTTTGGTCTTAAAGTTAACACATGTTTGGCAACATCCACCTGATTATATTTGGCAGCCAAATAAAGCAACGAAGCTGCCGCATTATTCATCAACTCTTGTGGATCTTTTTTAAATTCAGCCGCTCTTTCCTTTGCAAAACGCATAATATCCGTTGCAACAGAAGAAGTTAAAACCGCACGAGGATCTTCTTTTCCCACCGTGTCATTTTCGCCTCTTACAAAATCTTCAATGTCATGAAATTGAACATCATGCGCAATTAATTTAAATAAATGCTCTGTTGATTTTGCTCGTTTTTCTTGTCTTTGAAGCGTTTCTTTCACTTGATTGGTAATCACTTCTTGTTTTTCTTCATCTAACATTTCATTTTCTCCTTTTTGTTCTTCTTCTTTCTTTTGCTCTTGTTTTTGAAGCTCTTCTTTTTCGGCTTGTTCTTTTTTAATCTCTTCTTGCTTGGCTTCAACTTTAGCCACTTCTTCGTTTTTGCTTTCCTCTTTCACCGGATAAGCTTCACAAACACTTTCTTCCATCTCATAATCTTTTGCTTTGTTACCATTCATATCTCTCATATTTTGGTCAGCTCCCCTTGCCTCCAATTCATGGGCAAAGCCTTGCAATCCTTCTTGATAGGCCAACATCAACGCTGTTTTCCCTTCTTTATCAGAAGCATTCACATCCGCATTTAATGATAAAAGCCAAGAAAAAATGTCTTCTCTTTTATTTAAAACAGCCCTCATCAACGGTGTTTGACCATTTATTCCTTTCAAATTAATATCCGCCCCTTCCTGAACGGCTCTTTGAGCTGCTTTTAAATTACCCAATTGAATGGCCAACATCAATGATTTATTAACTCTTTCTGTGATTTCCATATATCCCTCCAAAAATTCAAACTTTTATCAGTATATCACAATTCAAAAAATTTGTCAAATTTTCAAAACAAACCACACAATAAAAAAGAGTGTTTTTTATCACACTCTTTTTATTGTGGCTCATTTTTTTTATTATTCTTTTTCAAAAACTTTTTTCAATCTGTTCATCAAAGAGCGGGCTTTCATTTCTGCCTTGATTTCGGCGCCGGTTTTAGCCCCTTTTTCCCTTAATGTTTCAAGAAAAACGCTTGATTTTGAATTGTCTGAAGCCGTTGCGGTGTAAACATCCAAAACCGTTTTTGAAAAACCGTTTTGAGCATTGATATCGGCGCCCTTTTCAATCAATTTCAAAAGAAGGGCTTCATCTGAATGAGCGGCAGCCAAAACAATCGGCTCAATCTGCACATTTTTTTCTTGTTTTGAAGCTTCATCCCTGATATAAACAACAATCTTTTTGTCTGCCTTTGCCCCATTTGAAAGCAAAAGATCAACCGCTTTTTGATTGTTCATGCCAACGGCAATCCCAAGGGGTGTCATATTGGAAAAAGACTCATTCACATCACCGCCATTGTTGATCAAAAGGCTCAACACTTTCAAATTTTGGTTCATAGCTGCAAAAACCATCACCTGCCCTCGTTTAACATCGGCCTTTTTTTGAATCAAAAGACGAACGGCTTCTTCTTTGCCGGCAATAACGGCCGTCGGCAAAACTTTTGTTGCCAACGCTTTTAAAAATAAGAGCCCATATGTCTTTTCACCCATTTTAAAAAGCTTTTCCATCACCTTGACGTGACCTGAAGAAGCGGCTTGACGCATTGAAGAAGAATAAATCCCTCTTTCTTTGGGTGCACGCAACAACAAAGATTCCACAATGGTGTCATATCCTTTACCAGAGGCAACTGCCACGGGCGATTTTTCCCCATGACCCAAAACCGAAGCGCCTTTTGAAAGCAAATATCTCACCATTGCCGTCTGCCCGTCTGTGGCAGCGCAATATAACGGTGTGTCATAATCATAAAAATCGGTTCTGTTGATATCGGCTTTGTGATACAAAAATTCATTCATCACCTCAACGTGCCCCAAAGAAGCAGCCAATTGCAACGTTCCTTTGGCTTCCTTTTGATCTTTCAACAAATCGGGCACATACCCCAAAACCGTTTTAACAACTTCCGGCTTGTTTTCTCTGGCAGCCATCAACAACAAAATGCCGGCCGTTTTGGTGACAAGAGCTTCTTTATCAACACCTAAAAAAGAGGCTTTT
The DNA here is from genome assembly GCA_045592885.1 of Alphaproteobacteria bacterium. Lineage (GTDB taxonomy): Bacteria > Pseudomonadota > Alphaproteobacteria > CAAHEQ01 > UBA3637 > RGIG4140. Next base: position 351 of record JAZNVO010000297.1, on the reverse strand, counting down.
TTGACAGCTTCACGCATTAATTTTGCCACAAAAGAAGTATCAAAATTAAATTTATCTTCTTGAGAAGCCATCAAATTGTTGCGATAAACAAATCCATCCATATAAACAACCGTGTTTTTTGCCGCCAACTCAAGAAATTGATCAACTTTTGAATCCGTTAAGGTCTCTTTTTTCTGATCTTGATTTAAGTTATCTTTTTCAAGATTATCTTTAAAAACAAACCCCAATTCCTTCAAAGCCTTTTCTTTTTCACTTACGGCAATCATATATTTTTTGTTTGTTATATTTTCTTGTGTCATAAATCCCTCTAAAAATCAAATTTTGAGCATTATATCATATTTTTATTTATTT
>JAZNVO010000296.1:0-3293 GCA_045592885.1 Alphaproteobacteria bacterium | reverse complement strand
GGCGGCTTTTTTTATTGGCTGGGGTGGCTGGATTCGGACCAACGGATGGCGGAATCAGAATCCGCTGCCTTACCACTTGGCGACACCCCAAAACTTTTTTTCTATTTACTCCCTTTTCATCAAAAATGCAAGAACTTTTTTCTAATCTTCCCAAAAGCGATTATTTATCAGATTTTTCAATGCTTCAATGGCTCCTTGAGCATCTTCGCCCACCGCCCGAACTTCAATCTCATCTCCAAGCGGAACCCCCAACATCAATATCCCCATAATCGATTTACCAGAAACAGTGACCCCGTCTTTATTGGTTATGGTAATATCCGAATGAAACTTTTCAGCTTCTTTCACAAATGTTGCCGTTGCCCTCGCATGAAGACCTTTTAAATTTTGTATTGCAATTTTTATCAAACAATCAGACATTTTTTATGAATCAAGTTTTAATAAATGAGAGGCAATATTAATATATTTTCTGCCCGCTTCTTGAGCATCCACAACCGCATCCGCAATCGTTTCATTGCGTTCACGCACTAATTTAACCAAAAGCGGAATATTCATCCCCGAAATAACTTCAATATTGCGTTCTTCCATAATGGAAATTGCTAAATTAGAAGGCGTTCCGCCAAACATATCCGTTACCACAACAACGCCGTCACCCGTATCGGCTAAAGAGGTTTTTTCCAAAATCTCGTGGCGTTTCTTTTCCATATCATCGGTTACCTCAATGCCAACACATTCAATCCCTTCTTGTTTGCCGACAACGTGTTCAACAACAGAAAGCATTTCCTGTGCCAAATTACAGTGCGCAACCAGAACAATACCAATCATTATAATCTCCTATTCTTTCAATTCCCATTCTTTTTGTATGAGCTTTATAACGGCTTTTATTTTCTTTGTCAAGGCATAATCGAATGCAAAAAAATGAAAAAACGGCAACTCAACGCCAAATATCTCTTTTTTTTCTCTTTCTAAAGAAAATCCCTTATGATTTTCAGATAATCTAATCAACGCTTTAATTTCAACAGGATCTTTTTGAACCCGATCTATCTTTAAAATACCCAATTCCCGAATGAAAAGACACCCTTTCATTTTTTCGGGCTCCGTAGCATATAACCGCCCGTTTTTTAAAGATAAAAACGTCAAATCATCACTGACAAGCTTTGCCCCCTCATCTATTAAAGACAAAGCTAAAGAGGATTTGCCGGTTTTTGGTGCTCCTTCTATCAACAACCCAATCCCGTCAATTGAAACCGAAGTGGCGTTACAATAAAGTTGTGGCATAAATCCTCTTTAACTTGTTGGCGTTCTCGGCGGGAGTCGAACCCACGGCCCCAGGATTAGGAATCCTGTGCTCTATCCATCTGAGCTACGAGAACAAACCCTTATTTCCCGTGTGTCATCAAGAATTCGCAGAACATACGGAATAAAATAAATTCAACGACAACAACAACCAATGTCAAGAATGCAGAAGCAATTCCACCGGTCAATAATGTCATTAAAGCGGCCAAAACGGATATAGCCAAAATAACCAAACCGATCAAATAGACAACCTTTGCATAAGGAGCCAATACCGGTGCAAATTTTGATACAAAAATCGGTTCATCCAATGTTAAAAACTTTTTCATTTCTTCTTTTGTCATTTTAATCTCCTTTTTTCTTCAGATATCTTTTACAAAAAAAAACATAACCTGTTCAAATTGAAAGTGCAAGTTTTTTTATTACTGCACCGACTATTTTTTACGCATTGTCGGGAAAGCAATAATATCCCTGATTGACAGTGAAGACGTCAAAATCATAATCAATCTGTCAATGCCAACGCCTAAACCACCGGTTGGTGGCATCCCGTGTTCCAATGCCGTGACAAAATCTTCATCCATCATATCGGCTTCATCATCACCGGCATCTCTTGCCTTTACCTGTTCTTCAAAGCGTTCTTTTTGATCGATCGGGTTTGTAAGCTCTGAATAAGCATTACACATTTCCCAGGTATTGATAAACGTTTCAAAACGTTCCACCAAACGTGGATCATCTCTATGCTCTTTGGTGAGCGGTGAAATCGATTTCGGATGATCGATCACGTGAGTCGGTTGAATCAAGTGTTTTTCGCATTTTTCTTCAAAAACAGCCACCATACAATGACCCCAATCGGCATCATCTGCAACCGGCACATTCAATTCATCACAAATTTGTCTTGCTTCTTCATCCGTTTCAATCGCCAAGAAATCAACACCGGCATATTCCTTAATCAAATCAGCCATTGTTCGGCGGGGGAACGGGCCTTTTAAATTAATCTTATTGCCATCAATTTCAACTTCGGTTGTGCCGTTTGCTTTCATAGCCGCCGCTTCAACGATTTCTTCAAATAAAGTCATCATATCCGTATAATCATTATATTGACGATAAACTTCCATCATCGTGAATTCCGGATTATGACGCGTGTCAATTCCTTCATTTCTGAAATTTCGGCCAATTTCAAAAACTCCTTGCATTCCACCGACAATTAAACGTTTCAAATAAAGTTCCGGTGCCACACGAAGGAACAAATCCATATCCAAAGCATTATGATGTGTGATAAACGGTTTTGCTGTTGCCCCGCCTTTAATAACATGCAAAAGAGGCGTTTCAACTTCAAGAATTCCTTTATCAAGCAACAAACTTCTGATCGCAGTGATAATATGCGAGCGTTTGATAAGTGTTTCTGTTGTTTCGGGATTGGTAATCATATCCAAATACCGTTGACGATATTTCGTGTCCGTATCCGTCAAACCATGGAACTTTTCAGGAAGTGGTAACAACGCTTTGGCAAGCATGGTTATTTTTAAAGAGCTGACAGAAAGCTCCCCACGTTTGGTTCTTTTCACCGTTCCTTCAACACCGATAATATCACCGATATCAAGCAAATCAAGCATCTCTAAAAGCTCAGCGGAACTTTCGTTTTTAGAAGTATAAATTTGAACTTTGCCCGTTGAATCATATATATCAATAAACATGCCGGAATTTCGAATGGCACGAATACGACCGGCAACCTTCACTTTATCTTCAGTGACCGTATCATTCGGTAAAGATTCATATTTAGCTGCAAGCGTTTGGGCCGTGTCTGTCGGGCGATAAATTTGAGGATAAGCATTGATGCCCATCTCAGTTAACTTTTCTAACTTTTTTAAACGAACCTGACGTTGTTCATGTCCTAAATTTTGACTTTCTGTCATTCATAACCTTCTTTCTTACGAAAAATAAACAAAACCGTCTTTAATTTATCTTTTTTTTCAAAATAAGTCAATGAATTTTATTGACTTATC
>JAZNVO010000295.1:0-2805 GCA_045592885.1 Alphaproteobacteria bacterium | reverse complement strand
GTATGTCTTTGCGACAGGGACGGGCTATTACCATTCCTTTGATGAAATTGGCATTGGATTCCGTCTTTGATGATATGTTTAAAAAGAATATGGATGAACAAAAAGCCCAATTACCCTTGTTTGACTTTAAATAGTGGATTTTTTTTATATTTTTAAGAAAAAAATGTTGACAGGGAGTTTTTATCGTGGTATGCTCCACCCAGTTAAGGAAAAATTAGACAAAGGACTTTGCTATGACTGTAAATGAAACACTTCAAGCTTCTGAAACAACAACTGAATTTAAAAAATCATTTTCAAATATTGAAACAATGGTTTATTCTTGTGGTGTAGAAGCGGCAAAAACAGGTTATAACGAAATGACTCTTGCTGGTTCACAACATGCTCAAACATTGAATGTTGCTCCATCACAAACAGTTTTACAGGCAACAGTGAAAGAGAGATAATTTTTTTCTTGCATTTTTATTTTAGATAGCGTATAACGAATTTAGCGCCGATTTAGCTCAGTTGGTAGAGCAACGCATTCGTAATGCGTGGGCCGGGTGTTCGAATCACCCAATCGGCACCATCCCCCTTAATCTTTTGTGTTTAAGGGGTTTTTTGTTGCAAAAAAAATAAAAGAGAGATTATATGAAAAATTCTTCTTCCTCATCAGCAACCTTCGTTGCCATAAGTTCTTCCTTTTCATCAAAGGAGGAAGAGTTTTCTTTTTGCTGAATGTCTTTTTGAACCACTGGCTTTTTCAATGGTTCAGATGTGAATAATATTTTTAAGAATTTTTAAATTATCTCTATCGTTTTCATTCTAATATGTCAAATTCATGCATTTTATATCAAAATAGCGTGGATTGGTCCGCACTGTTAGAATTGTACATCTGTCCAAATATATCTGACAAATCATTTTCTTGACAAAACATATAATTTTATGTATCATAAGTTGTATTTTTTTAAGAAGGTTGCAATGCAAAAAAGTGAACAAAAGCGGAAAAGTTTTTCAAAATCAATGGATGGATATGTTTCATTAGCGGATCTTCCTAATCGCAAAGAAATGAATAAAAATGTTGAAATGCTTTCTTGCGTTGATGGAAAATTTCAAATTTTTGAAAAAATTATTTTAAAATTTGAGTCGGCGGAAAAACATCTTCTTTCCTTATTAAAGGAACAAAAAGAAATCTCTTTTTTGTCGATAAATAAGCTTTTAAAGGCCTTTTGTGAATATAATGAAGCGGTTGCTTCTTTAAAACGGTTTGATGATGATGTTTTTATTGTGTCTGTTTTGAAAAAAACAAATTCATTATATAAACCTGTTTTTTCAGATTGTGTATTGTCTATGAAAGAGCGAGTTAAAGAAAAACTTGCTGATAATGGAACATATGAAAAATTACAACAGCATTATGATTGGCAGGGTGATTTTGTTGATCCTGAAGATGAGGAAAGTTTTGAATGGTTAGTTCAAAATCAAAAACCATTTTTTATTTTAGAAGGTGATGATGTTCCTTCGTTTTATGATTTGAGTTATGAAGACACTGTTTATCATCGGGTTTATGATAAATCGGGTCAATTTTACATGCCGATATATTCAAATGAAATGTATCAGGCGTATTTTGATATAATTAAAGAAAAAACAGCTGATTTAAAAAAAGATAAAAAATTTAATTGGGATAATGTAAAAAGTAATGAATTCAAATTCGATGAGTTTTTTGAAAATATTTTTTCCTCTGCTTTAAAATTGCGTCGTTCATTCTTAAAAGATGATAAATATGTTTCAGATTTTAAAGAAGAACGGCTTTTGAAAAAAGAAGTTTTAAGCGCAACGCAAAAATTGCTTCAGGAATTTACAAAAGATGAGAAAAAAGAGTTAGGGCGTCTTTGGGATCGATTTAGTTTAAGTGTTGATATGAATAAATTAGAGGAAATAGATTTTAATTGGACCATGATCAAAAGGAGTTATTCGCTTTCATCAACTCAAGAAAGTGCCTATACTTGTTATATAGAACGAATGCTTTATAATGAAATTTTTGTTCCTTTTCTGGCGAAAAAAAATATACCTGTTGACTTGGCGGAATTTTTGAATGTTATGCAAAAAGTTTTGTATTTAGAAAAGAGATGTTTAAAAAAGTTTTTAAAATGTATTTTGAAAAATTCATTTCTTGAATTAGTGCCGTTTCTTTCTCTGTCTCTTATAAAAACAGGGATTTACCAAATGCAAAAAAAACTCAATTTTGAGTTAGAAGAACTTCAAAAAAATCTGCTTATTTTGCATATAGCAACTGTTAAGAAATCAACAAATTTAGGATTAAAAGCAGATAAAATTCAGCCGACAGTAACAAAGGACAATATCAATCGATTTGATGAAAAAGGAAGAACAGTTCTTTTTAAAGCTGTTGCGGATGAAGATGTTGATTTTGTAAAAGAATTGATTTTTTTGAACATTGATGTAATGCAGGCGGATTTTAAAGGACAAACCGCTTTGATGATGGCTGCGCAAAAAGGAAATAAAGAAATTTTTGACTTGATTTTAAGTAAAACAAGTGATGTTTTTTTGACAGATGAAAAGAAAAAAACGCTATTGCATTTTGCCATTCACGGAAAAAATCTTGATGTTCTTCAAAAGGTTTTAACTCTGGGCATTAATGTAAATCAACCGGACAACTTGGGTAATACGGCTCTTCATGAAGCTGTTCAAAAAGATAATTCGGCCGGGTTTAGACTGTTGCTTGAAAACGGGGCTGATCCTTATCTTACCAACAATAAAGGAAGAAGCGTTATTCGTCTTATTAAGTCGGATCGTAGCCATGTCGTTCTGTGA
>JAZNVO010000294.1:0-3560 GCA_045592885.1 Alphaproteobacteria bacterium | reverse complement strand
TGAACCGGCTGATTGAAGAATATATACTCCAACCTTTTCAAGAGCTTTTTCTTTTTTCAAAATATCATTGTTTTTATTTTGAAAAACTTGAGTTTTATCATCCCGTTTTGAAAAACTCCCGGGGATATAAAGAGCAATTTTTTTCTTCGTTTTTTTCTTTTTTAAATAGGTCGCCAATTCATATTCAAACTCACCACTTGCTTTTCCGATAATCAAAATAGCTTTTGTTTTGTTATCCTTTAAAAAAGCATCAACAATCGGCACAAATCCCGTTCCCAAAATCACAGCCGACCCAATAGCCGCACAAGAAGAAACACCCAATTTAAATTTTGCCAATTGCTGCACTGTTTCATATGTCAAAGAACTGGATCTTGAAACAATACCGATTTCTCCTTTATTGAACAAATGAGCCGGCACCGTCCCGGCAACCGATTGATCCGGCGTAACAAGACCAGGCGCCGAAGGGCCGATTAAATCAACTTTATATTTCAAAGCCAGCTGTTTCATTTCAAGCACATCTTTATATGGCACATGATTGGTCGGACAAATAATCAACGGAATTTTGGCTTTAATTGCTTCTTTTACATCTTGAAGCACACGTTGCGGACTTGAAAAAATTACACTGATGGCCGGCCTTGTTTTTTTCACCGCTTCTTTCACCGTTTGAAAAACAGGAATGTTTTGAAACATTGTGACCGATTTATCTTTACTAACACCAGCAACAACATTTGAACCGTAAAAAATGGCTTTTTCAACATGCATGGCACCGGAACTTGCCGTGATACCTTGATACAAAATCGGTGTTTTTTTATTTGGAAATTTAATCATCACAACAAATCCTCCACCTGTTTAACAACCTTTTTAACCGCTTCATCAAATTCTTTCATCACCGTTAATGGCAAATGAGAATCAAACAAAAGCCTTGAACCGACTTGTGCATTTGTCCCATCCATTCTGACAACAAGAGGCATACCAACGGAAATTTCCTGTGATGCAGAAATGAGTCCATCAGCAATCACGTCACAACGGGTAATTCCACCAAAGATGTTCACAAAAATACCTTCCACATTCGGTTCACTTAATGCCAATTTTAAGGCCTGAAACACCGATTCTTTTGTCGGTTCCGTTCCAACATCAAGCAAACAAGCAGGTTTTCCCCCGTTTTGCACAATCATATCAATCGTTGCCGCGCCTAAACCTGAACCGTTCACTAAACAAGCAATATTTCCGCCAAACGGTAAATATCTAAAATTATAAAGTCTGGCCCGTTCTTGCGATTCTTCACCTTTCGGCGTTTCTCTTAATTGCGCAATTTCGGGATGCAAAAACAAAGCCTCATCATCAAATTGAATATCGCTATCCAAAACAACCCATTTTCCTTCTTTACTTAGAACAAGAGGATCAAATTTAATTGACACAACATTATATTTGATAAAAAAGGAATACATATGTTTCAAAACAGGAAGCAACGAAGCGCTTTGAACACCTTGAAAATCAAAATATTTCAACATCTTGCACCAAAAAAGAACGGTTGGCTTTTCCAATGGCAAGTCAAGTTCAACCGTTTTCTTTTTATTATGCACAATAAACAACATTTTTTGTTTTTGCGTATCTACTTGCATCAAAAAGGAAAGTCGTTTTTCAATTTGACACAATTCCTCAACATAAATACGTTGAACGGGATATTCTCGCCCTGAAGCGGTCACAACTTTTGTTTGAAAAAGAGTTGTGGCCAAATTTTCAACTTCCGCTAAAGAATGAGCATCCAAATTCCCTTTGATATCGGGACTGTATTTTGAAATTTTTTCACCTTGAGGCACTTGAACATGCATCCGCCAACTTTTGATTTCCATTCGGGAAGCAATTTGAACAGCCTCTTCAACTGTATAAGCCACCTCTCCCCTTAAAACGGGGATTTTATTTTCTCTGAGTAATCGTTTATTTTGATATTCGCAAAGTTCCATTTTTTCACCCCTTTATCTTCTTGAAGCTTGTTCAAGTTTCTCATAAAAATGCCTTAAAGTCCAGTTATTTTTAATTATTTCATTGACAGATGATGTTTTTTAAGCTAAAATAAAAAGTATCGAAATTGGGTTGTATCTTTTTTTACCAATTCGAGTTATCTGAAAATTTCATTCCCATTTTTTATATAAGGTTCACATGCAACTTAATGATTTAAAGAAAAAAACTCCTGCCGAGTTATTGCTCTATGCAGAAGAACTTGAGGTTGAAAATGCCTCTTCCTTAAGAACTCAAGACTTAATGTATGCCATTTTAAAAAAGCTCTCTGAATCCGAAGCCACACTTATTGGAGAAGGTGTGTTGGAAGTGATGGCAGACGGATTTGGTTTTTTGCGTTCTGCTGAAGCAAATTATCTGGCAGGTCCGGATGATATTTATGTTGCACCACATCACATCAAAAAATGGGGTTTAAGAACAGGGGACACCATTGTTGGAGAAATCATTGCTCCTAAAAACGGCGAGAAATATTTTTCTCTTACAAAAATTAATACCGTTAACTATCAAGAACCGGAAGAACTCAGATATCGCGTTAATTTTGATGATTTAACACCTCTTTACCCAAACCAACCGATTGTGATGGAATATGGCAATGGGGATCCAAAAGCATCAAAAGATTTAACCCCTCGTATCATTGACCTTGTTTGTCCACAAGGAAAAGGGCAACGCTGTTTAATTGTTGCACCCCCAAGAACGGGAAAAACAGTGATGCTTAAAAATATTGCCCACTCAATCGAAAAAAATCATCCGGAAGCACATTTGATTGTTTTACTTATTGATGAAAGACCGGAAGAAGTGACAGATATGATTAGATCAATTAAAGGCGAAGTTATCAGCTCCACTTTTGACGAACCGGCTGTTCGTCACGTTCAAGTTGCAGAAATGGTAATTGAAAAAGCCAAACGATTGGTTGAGCACAAAAAAGATGTGATTATTTTACTTGATTCTATCACTCGTTTATCAAGAGCTTACAACACAGTTATTCCAAGTTCCGGAAAAGTATTAACCGGCGGTGTTGATGCAAATGCCCTTCAAAAGCCTAAGCGCTTTTTTGGGGCAGCTCGCAACGTTGAAGAAGGCGGATCGCTCACCATTTTCGGAACGGCGTTGATTGAAACAGGATCCAGAATGGATGAAGTTATTTTTGAAGAATTTAAAGGAACAGGAAACTCCGAAATTATTTTGGATCGCAAAGTATCTGATAAACGCATTTTCCCAGCCATTGATATCATCAAATCGGGAACAAGAAACGAAGATTTACTTGTGGATAAAAATAAACTACCAAAAGTTTGGATTTTACGCCGAATTTTGATGCCGATGGGAGTGACAGATTCAATGGAATTTTTGATGGATAAGCTCAAACAGACAAAGACGAATGATGAGTTTTTTGAGAGTATGAATCAATAAAAAGAGAAATTTGTTGCTTTTTCAATAAAAATAAGATATAAAAAGCAACAAGAAGCACTTGTAGCTCAGCTGGATAGAGTATTGCCCTCCGAAGGCAAGGGTCGTGAGTTCGAATCTCGCCAAAGTCGGAGGCC
>JAZNVO010000293.1:0-9453 GCA_045592885.1 Alphaproteobacteria bacterium | reverse complement strand
TTCTTCTTTAAATGTATCAAACATCACCCATTGATGTTTTTTGCTTATAATAGGTCTTATCTTATACATAAAAATTAAATAATTTGCAAGCGTTTTTTTAACTTTAACAAAAAAATTACATAATTTTTAATATGTTGTTCTTTTTTTAGTTCCCAAAAAGTTGTTTTTGCATTTTCAAAATGTTTGAAGGAACCGGTTTTGTTTCTTCCGGTTTGAAGACATCTTGGAAATTAAACGTCTTATCTGAACGATAAAATGTGCGTTCTGTTTCGTTTTTTTCTCGCCCTTCAAAATTGATATATGCATCAAAAACATTCTTTTCTTTTGAATTCAAAACAATCGTTCCGCTACGAACGGAATATTCATTTCCTTTCGTGAAGAAATTGCTTTTCAATTCTGGGTTATCCCCATTATAAAGAAGAGTCGTATTAATCAATTTTGCTTCGGCATTATTAATTTTCATACTACTCGGTGTCGCCTCAATCGGGATATATATGCTTCCCGTTCCTTCTACCGTTAAATTGGGAACATTCAAATAAGGATTCACATCTTTCCAATTAAAGGATCCATTTCTGAAATAAAGCAATGAGCTATATGATTTGTAAGGAATGCTTGTATGGTCTGCCGCCAGTGTTATCCCAGCAAAAGAACCGGTCAAAGAAAAAATCCGCAATTGATCTCTTTCAAATTTAACAGAAGCCTTGATATTTTGAAGCGGGAGGACTGATTCAATTTCTTCAACGGCAATATTTTGCGTTGCTTGTGAAACAAAAGGAGTCAAAGATTGCAATGTTAAAACCGTATTTAAATTTTTAACCTTTGTTTCTCCTTTTGCAAAACTGACATTTTGCAAAGAAAGATACATTGGCCCAGAAATCTGACGTTCATTTTCCCAATCAATATTTCCATAAACAGACATCTTGCCTGTCAAATCAGAAATTGTTTCAGGAAATAAATCTGAAATTTCTGCCAAATTCTTAACATAAGCAAGATTTACCGGAGGAATATAAATCATACCGGAAAAATGACCGGAATTCATATTAATCGTCCCGTTAAAATGCGTTTCAATTTGACCACCGGCAAAAACAGCCTTAGCTTTGGTATCACCGTTTTCCGATTGAATATCGATAGAAAATGGTTGCTTAATCACACTATTTTCAAACAAGCTTACATAATCCGAACTCAAAGAGAAATGATTCGCCGAATTATAAATATCTTTAATATGAACAGTTGCATTTTTGATTTCTTGCGTCTTGTTTTTAAAGCTCAAGTTATTTGCGGAAAACGAGGCAGCCTGATCTGGTTTTGAAGTATCCGTTGCGATAACAAAATCCTTTGCAGACAATTCAAGAGGCGTATTAGTGATTGATTTTTTACCCACAAAATTCAAATCTTGCCCCTTTAAATTTAAAGTCATAAAACTATTTGCAATTTTGACGGTATTATTTTGGGGTTGCAACCTGAACAAAATCGGACTGGTATTCGTATAGGTATTGACGCCATCCTTATATGAAATTTCTTTAATCCGAATATCGGATGGATGTCTGACATCAATTTGACAACTTCTCTTTCGACAATTCAATGCACCATCAATGGTTGTTTTCAAATTGCTTAACTCAAAAGAGGGCTGGGTTAAGGTTTCAACATTTATTGAAAACGGCAAATTGGTAGAAATTGATGAAAACGAATTTAGCTTCAATCCTTTGAAGTCAAAAGTAATATCTGAATCAATATGGTCTTTATCATCTTTGGTATGACTTCTTGTAAAGGTTGTAATTCCTTCAAATCCATTTTTGCCTTTTTTCAAATCAATAAACAGATTTTTTTTAGAGGCGCCCAAGGAAAAATTCGTTTCAACCGTTAATTCTGTTGGTGACAACTCTTCTGTTTTTAAAGTAATTGAACCGGAAACATTTTCAGCTTTTCGACTCAAAATATCCGTGCTACCACGCAGGTTTTTAATTGCCCAAACAAAACCGTTTTCACTTCTGGTGACAGTCAAATGCGCCATCAAATTTGTATTTTCATCTTTAATGCGCAACGGAATATTCATCTTATTGCTATCAGACAGAAGGGCATCCATTGAAAAATTGATTGGAATTTTATAATTTTCCCCCTCAATTTCCAACACACCATTTTTGATAACAACCGTGTTAATATCAATTTTTGATTGTTCACTTAAATTTAAAATAAGAGAAAAAAGCGGACTGAGTTTAACCGTATTACCCGTGTCTTTTATTTTCACAACAACGTTTTCAAGTTCAATACGTTCAACCTTCTTTTTCAAAAAATCACTAAATGTGGAATAAAGATTCATATATGAAACACGATATGTTTTCTCTTCATCCTCCAAACCGGCAATTTGAATATGCGATAACGAGTTATCCACAACTTTCAATGATTCAACCGTTATTTTATTTCGTTTCAAATGATTGGACACAATTGTCGGAAAATGAATCTTTGAATAATGAATGGTTGCAATCATTGTAATCCCACCGGCATATACCAATGATAATGCAAATGCCCACAAATATGAACAAATCTTAAAAAAGTCTTTATGGTTTCTTTTAAGCGAATCAATAAAAAGGGTTGTTCGCATAACAAAAACTATCGAAAAAGAGGAAAAAGATTTGTGAACAACTTTCTTTTTCTTCTTTTTCGCCATGTCTTTTTGAATATCAGCTGAAGCAATCTGATGAAGCAACTCCCCTTCACCACTAATTCCATATGCCGGTCTGGCAGCGGTTTTTTGCTCGGTTTGACTTTGTTCTTTTTCTTCTGACATGTTTTGGACCCCGATTTTAAGATAAAATTCTTTCCCCTTATCTTAAAAAATATCATAACTATTTTTTTATAAGCCGTCAAGCATTTGATTAAATTCTTTTTCACTTAAAATAGTTATACCTAAATTTTGAGCTGTTGAGAGTTTTGATCCGGCAGACTCCCCTGCAATAACAAAATTTGTTTTTGCAGAAACGGATGAAACCACTTTTGCACCCAAAGAAAGAGCTTTTGCTTTTGCTTCAGCTCTTGTCATCGTTTCTAATGTTCCCGTAAAAATAACCGTTTTACCGGTAAAGGGCGTTATTTTTTGTTGAGGAGGCACAAAATCTAAAACAACAATTTTTTGAGTTAACTTTTCAAGAAGGGTTTGATTATGTTCTTCTTTAAAAAAGTCAATGATAAAATCAGCCATAATCGGACCAATACCTTCAATTTGAGTTAACACTTCAAAAGAGTTATCCTGTTTCATTGTTTGATAAAAATTATTCCAAGAAACAAAGTTTTTTGCCAGCAATCTGGCAGTTGCCACACCGGTTTCTCGAATACCGAGAGCATAAATAAATCTTTCTAAAGCAACTCCTTTTTGTTTTTCTTTGATAGCAGAAAAAAGATTTTCTGCAGATTTTGTGCCCCATCCGTCACGGGTCATCAATAAAAGAGCATAATTTTCTTCCAAAGAAAATAAATCTAATGCATTCTTTACCCAACCAAGATCAAAGAGCATTTCAATATTTCTTCCCCCCAACCCTTCGATATCCAGAGCATCCTTTGAAACAAAATGTTTAAGAGCTTCAATTTGTTGAGCCGGACAAACCAGTTCCCCGGTGCAATAAATAACGGCATCATCCCCCTCTTTTTTTGCAACACTTCCACAAATCGGACAAACAGTCGGAAATTCATATGGTTTAGACTCTGCTTCTCTTTTTTCAGTTACAACTCTCACAATTTGCGGAATCACATCTCCGGCTCTTTGAATAACAACCGTATCTCCAATTCTGATATCTTTTCTTTCAATCTCATCTTTGTTATGAAGTGTTGCGTGTTTTACAATAACACCACCAACATTGACCGGCTCTAAATCAGCCACCGGTGTCAATGCCCCTGTTCGACCAACTTGAATGCGAATATTAAGCAATTTTGTTGTTGCTTGTTCTGCCGGAAATTTATGCGCAATTGCCCAACGAGGTGAACGCGCAATAAAACCCAATCGTCGTTGCAGTTCAAGATCATTCACTTTATACACAACACCATCAATATCATAATCTAAAGAACTTCTTTTTTCTCCAATATTTTTGAAAAAGTCGATCATTTCTTCAGTGGTTTTACAAACTCTAATTTCCGGATTCACTGGAAATCCCCATTTTTTAAGAGTTTCCAAATATTCAAAATGAGTTTTAAACTGATTTGAAGAATTTTCACCGCAAGCATAAGCAAAAAGACTCAATTTTCGATTCGCCGTGATTGAAGAATCTAATTGTCTGAGTGAACCGGCGGCTGCATTTCTCGGGTTTGCAAAAACTTTTTGTTTTTTTTCTTCCTGTATTTTATTCAACTCAAAAAAATCTTTTTTAGACATATACACTTCACCACGTATATCAATTAATTCCGGAATGGGATTATCAAATAAAGATATTCCTCTATTCAAGCTGATCGGTAATTGTTTAATTGTCTTTAAATTTGCCGTAATATCTTCCCCGACAGCGCCGTCACCTCTTGTTGCACCCGAAAAAAGAACGCCATTTTTATAAACCGCTGAAAATGAAAGCCCATCAATTTTGGGTTCTGCCACAAATTCCAACGGATCACTTTCTCCTAGCCCTAAAAACCTTTTTATTTTATCCACAAAAGCATAAACAGCTTCCTCTGTAAAAATATCGCCAAGAGAAAGCATAGGAACCGAATGAGTAACTTTTTTAAAATCATCCGAAATCTTTGACCCCACCCGAAAAGAAGGACTGTCAGCTCTGATTAAATCCGGAAACAACGCTTCAATATCTGCATTTCTGTGTTTCAATGCATCATATTCGGCATCGGTTAACAACGGAGCATCATCCCGATGATAAGCAATATCAAGCTCGGCAATTCTTTCAGCCAAAAAAGCCAATTCAGCTTGAGCTTCTTCTTTCGTTAATTCAGTAACGTCTTTTTGCATATTTCCCCCGTTAAATTCAATCATTTTAAATTAATCTTTTTTGTTTTGAAAGCAATTCATTGGCCATTTCAAGACCGGTTTTTGTTATTTTTTCACCAGACAACATTCTGGCAATTTCTTTCAACCTCTCTTCCGGTGTCAATTTTTGAACAGAAGTTAAAATCTTTCCATCTTTTTCAGCTTTTGAAACAGTCCAATGCTGATTACCATATGAGGCCACCTGCGGTGCATGCGTCACTGCAATAACCTGACAATCAGAAGCCAATTTATTCAATCTCGAACCGATTGCATCTGCCGTTGATCCACCGACTCCACTATCAATTTCATCAAAAACAATTGTCGGCAAAGCGCTTTGTTTAGCCAAATTCACTTTCAATGCCAACATAAAACGGGAAAGTTCTCCGCCTGAAGCAATTTTGTTTAATGGAGCCAATGGCGTTCCCGTGTTTGTTGAAACAGTAAAAATAACTTCATCAATACCTGTTTCGGTTGCCATATCCAAACTTTTTTGTTCCACAGTTGTTTTAAACACCGCTTTTTCAAGTTTTAAAGCCGGTAATTCTGTTTTCACTTTTTCATCCAAGAAAATGGCCGCCTTTTGCCTTTTTAAAGATAGTTCCAAAGCACTTTTTTCAAATTGTTTCAAAAGAGCCTGTTCTTTTTCTTCAAGTGTTCTTAACGTATCATCTGCCCGATCAATTGAAACCAATTCTTCATGCATTCTTTGCATCAAATCCGGCAGATCATCAATTGTTGTTTGATGGCGTCTGGCTGCAGCTCTTAACGCAAACAAACGATCATCAATAACAGGTAATTCGCTTGTATCACCAAAATTTTCAGTAATTTGTTCCAATTTATATTCTGCTTCGGAAAGAAGATTTTGTGTTTGATCAATCAAATCTATAATTTCTGAAAACGCTTTTTCATTATATTGGCTGGCTTTTTCCAAATGCCTTGAAGCAAGAGCCAATTGGCGCTCAACACCATTTTGTTCATCAGAAAGAAGTTGATAGGCTGATCCGGTTGCTGACAATATTTTTTCACTGTTCATTAAATTTGTTCTTTTTTGAACAAGAGCTTCCTCTTCACCCTTTTGAGGATTAAGTGATTCCAAATCTTCCAAAGACTGTTCCAAATATTCTTTTTGTTTTTCGGCATTCAACAATTTTTCACGAGCAGTGTTTGTTTCTTTAACCGCTCGCTGATATTGAATCCACAATTCTTTTGTTTGAGCAGCATCCATTGTCAATTTTCCAAAAGAATCCAACACAGATAAATGCGTTGACGGATTGAGCAAACTATGTGTTGAAAATTGCCCGTGAATTTCAACCAAATTTTCACCGATGGACTTTAAAAAAGAAACGCTCACACTTTGATCATTAACAAATGATTTGCTTTTACCATCCTTTGTTACAACTCGTCTGATTAAAACTGTTTCATCTTCACATTCAATACCTTGCTCTTTTAAAAAAGCAATAACTTCTGGAGCAACAGATGAAAATTCCGCCGCAACAGAAAGCTGGTTTTCACCATATCGAACTAGCGACGTATCAGCCCTAGCGCCTAACAAAAGCGACAATGAATCCAGCAAAATTGATTTACCTGCGCCGGTTTCCCCTGTAAAAACCCCTAGACCTTTTTCAAAAGTTAAATCAAGTTTGTCAATTAAAACAACATTACGAATTGACAAAGAATCTATCATTTATTTCTCTTTTACATATTTATGAATCAAGTCATTTACCTTTTGTGTCCAAACACTCTTTGGATAATAATACATCAAAATTTCCTGCATTTGTTTTGCCTGACGCATCATACCAAGAGCAACATAACAACTGGCTAAACGGAAAAGAGCTTCGGATGACTGATTGGCATTCGGATGTTCCAACAAAACGGATTGAAAACGATTAAGAGCCGGCACATATTCTTTATTTTTTTGATAATACCGGCCAACCGCCATTTCTTTTCCGGCCAAATGGGAGTAAATTTCTTTTAATTTTTCATTCACATCACCGACATATACGGATTTTGGAAAGCGATAAAGCAACTCTTTGAATGTCTCGAGAGCATCTTCCGTCATTTTTTGTTCACGGCTGACATCTGACATTTGCTCAAAATAGCAAAGCCCTTTCAGATAATAGGCATAAGCGATATTTCTGTTCCCCGGATGTAATTGAATGAACCGATCAAGCGCCAAAACCGCATCATCATATTTGTCCGCATTATAAAAAGCATAAGCCGCCATAATTTGTGCACGAGGCGCCCAAACAGAATAAGGATGTTGCCGTTCAACTTCATCAAAGTAACGTGCCGCTTCTTCATAGTTTTTATCTTGAAAATAGGTGTGTGCTTCTGTATAAAGATGTTCCACCGGCGTATCCGGAATTGAATTATCACCGGCAGCACATCCGGTCAATAACAATCCACACAAAGAAAAACAAAGTCCTGATTTGAATTTTTTCATAATTACATCCTTTTTTCTTCATTTATTTTAATTAATGCTAACAAAATTTGTTTCGGATTTCAACTTTTTTATTCTCAAAATATAAAAAACATATAGGCTTATGTTTTTGAAATTCAATTTAAAAATGGTTTGACTTTTTAAAGCGAAATGTTATGATATTTTTATGTTTCATAAACTTAGGAGAGATACATAATGGAAAAATATCCAACAAAAAATCAAAAGGTCATCGATTGGGTCAATGAAGTTGCCTCTCTGACACAACCGGATGAAATTTATTGGTGTGACGGAACAGAAAAAGAAAACAAAAATATTTGTGCCACTTTGGTCAAAAACGGAACATTCATCCCCTTAAATCCCAAAAAACGGCCCAACAGCTTTTTAGCCCGTTCTAATCCAAAAGACGTGGCTCGTGTTGAAAAAAGAACATTTATTTGCTCGGAAAAAGAAATCGATGCCGGACCAACAAACAATTGGGCTCACCCCAAAAAGATGAAAAAGAAATTGATGAAGTTGATGAAGGGGTGTATGAAAGGTCGCACAATGTATGTCATTCCATTTTCAATGGGTCCGCTCGGCTCTGACATCGCCAAAATCGGCGTTGAAATCACCGATTCTCCATACGTTGTTGCCAATATGCGCATTATGACTCGTATGGGTAAAAAAGTATGGACAGTTTTAAAAGACGGTGACTTTGTGAAATGTTTTCATTCCGTTGGGGCACCGCTTAAAAAAGGCGAACAAGACGTTGCTTGGCCATGTAATCCGGAAGAAACATATATCACCCACTTTCCTGAAACAAATGAAATCATTTCTTATGGTTCCGGTTATGGTGGCAATGCCTTGTTGGGCAAAAAATGTTTAGCTTTAAGAATCGCCTCCTCTATGGCAAAAAAAGACGGCTGGCTTGCAGAACATATGCTCATCGTTGGTCTTAAAAACAAAAAATCGGGACTTTCTTCTTATGTCGGAGCCGCCTTCCCCAGCGCTTGCGGAAAAACGAATATGGCAATGCTTATTCCACCAAAGTCAATGTCGGATTGGAAAGTTTCAACTGTCGGGGATGATATTGCTTGGATTAAACCGGATAAAAACGGCATTTTAAGAGCCATCAATCCAGAAGCGGGCTTTTTCGGTGTTGCCCCCGGCACATCAGCAAAAACAAACAAAAACGCCATTGAATCTTGCAGAGCAAACACCATTTTCACAAACGTTGCTTTAACAGATGATGGCGATGTTTGGTGGGAAGGTTTAACGGATAAAGCACCGGCACACTTAATCGATTGGCAAGGAAATGAGTGGACCCCCGATTGTGGCAGACCGGCTGCCCATCCAAACTCACGGTTCACAGCGCCGGCCAGTCAATGCCCTTCAATTGATGAAGCTTGGGAAGATCCGGCCGGTGTTCCGATTGATGCCTTCATTTTTGGAGGTCGATTGGCAACGAATACGCCTCTTGTTTATCAATCATTTAACTGGCAACATGGTGTTTATCTTGCCAGCACAATGGGGTCCGAAAAAACCGCCGCTTCTGAAGGAAAAACAGGGGAAATTCGCCGCGATCCAATGGCAATGTTGCCGTTCTGTGGGTATAATATGGGCGATTATTGGAATCATTGGTTGTCAATGGGTCAAAAAATTGCGAAAAAACCTCTTATTTTCCGCGTCAATTGGTTCAGAAAAGATTCTGCCGGAAAATTCATTTGGCCGGGTTTCGGGGAAAATATGCGCGTTCTTGAATGGATTTTAAAACGGGTCAACGGTTCAGCTCACGCAACAGAAACCGTTTTCGGTTATTCCCCAACCTATCAAGATTTGAACTGGAAAGGTCTTGAAATGAGTGAAAAACGATTTGATGAACTCATGTCTGTGGATAAAACAATAGCTTTATCCGATGTAAAAGCTCAACAAGATTATTTCAAAACATTCAAAAAACAAACACGCCTGCCAAAAGAATTTGAAGCAGAATTAACATTGCTTGAAGGACGATTGAAATAATCAACAATATAGAAAAAAGAGCTCGACTTTTCGGGCTCTTTTTTTTGCCAGCTTTTTTAAA
>JAZNVO010000292.1:0-2101 GCA_045592885.1 Alphaproteobacteria bacterium | reverse complement strand
AGAGTGCGGGTGTAGGTTGGTGGAATGTGATTCAGAGAGTGGGGGGTGGAGTGGGTCGGTGGAGTGTGGGTAGGAGTGCGCGGGTTCTTGAGTGAGATGCAAGAAAGGTGTGATGAAGGCGGAGTGTTAGAGTGCGGGTGTAGGTTGGTGGAATGTGATTCAGAGAGGTGGGGTGGAGTGGTCGAGACTTGTGTGAGGGGAAATCGAGGGGATGAGTGTAAGCAAAAAAGAGGTTGAGAGGAAAGAGTGTTTAAAAAGAATGAGATGTATCCATATCAAAGAATAGAAAAATTTTCGTTAAAATTGATGCAAAAAAATCTTTAAAAGTTTTAATGGGTTAAAGAGTAATCAATAAAAAATAATGGTTGCAATTTAAAAATAAAGGGTCTATGATAAAATTTATGAAGAAAAATAGGGCCCTTTTTTCATGTCTTTTGATTTGCTGTGCTTTTTTGTTCGGCTGTCACGGGTATCATTCTGACGGCGAGTTTTTGTATGTTAAACGGGGAGATACCCTTTATTCGCTCAGCAAAAAAAATGATCTTTCCATGCGAGCCGTTATCAAAGAAAACAATTTGAAACAGCCCTATACTTTGAAAGTTGGGCAACGACTCAAAATTCCGCAACCGAAAATGCACACCGTTCAAAAAGGGGATACGCTTTATAACGTTTCAAAAAGATATCAAATGAGCGTGCATGAACTTTCAAAAATGAACGAGTTGGAAGCGCCCTATACCATTCATTTGGGGCAACGTTTGAAAATCAGGGATGTGGATGATGTGTTGACGGCTTCAAATCAGGCAAAAACCGGAAAGGTAAGTGCTTCAAGGGCTCGGGTGCTTGCCAAAGAAAAAAGCTTGAACAATCAAAAAGAGGCTCCGCTTCAAGTGAAAAATACGCCGCAATCCAGAAGCAAAGGAGTTGCCCGACCGAGTGCCAAAATCCCTTATTGGCAAAGAAGAAAGAAGTTTGCTTGGCCGGTGAAAGGGCCTGTTGTTTCCAAATTCGGGCTTAATTCACAAGGACAACAAAATGACGGTATTAACATCAAGGCTAAATCGGGCACTTATGTGAAGGCGGCAGATGAAGGAGTGATCGGCTATGCTTCAAACGGGTTGAAAGGCTATGGAAATTTGATTTTGATTCGACACAAAAGCGGATGGCTCACGGCATATGCGCATAATCAAAAATTACTTGTGAAAAAAGGGCAAAAGGTGAAGAAAGGACAAAATATCGCTCTTGTCGGGGCAACGGGAAATGTTCAAACGCCGCAACTTCACTTTGAAATCAGATATAAGACAAAGGTTGTGAATCCGCAAAATTATTTGAAATAAAATGATTTACAAGTTAAAAAGAATGTGATATGCTTTAAAAAAAGGTTAAATTTTTGGAGGAAATATGAAACGTTTTTCTTTTGTGGCTTTGGTATCGGCTTGTTTGCTTTCATCATCGGCATTTGCCGGATTAGCCGATGCGTTGACGGCTTTTAAAATCAATAAATATGAACAGGCTTTTTCTGAATTTTCATATTTGGCGGATGAGGGGGATGCAACCGCTTTTTATTATTTGGGAAAAATGTATGCTCAAGGGTTGGGTGTTCCAAAAGATTTGGCCATGGCGGTGGAATATTATAAAAAAGCCGAAAGTGCTTATAACATTGATGCGGCATATGAATTGGCAGATATTTTGTTGGGCGAAGCAAAAGATGCTTCTGATCCGAAATTTGAAACAGGTCTTCGTTATTTGAAACGGGCCGCTTATGCCGGTCAATCAGAAGCCCTTTATAAATTAGGGGAAATGTTTTCAACAGGTAAAATGGTTGAGAAAAATTATCAAAACTCATTCGGATATTATTTGATGAGTTCTTTGAAAGGGCATGCTGGTGCTCAATATAAATTGGCAATGCATTATTACCTTGGCTTGGGAACGCCGCAAGATTTTGAAAACACGGCAAAATGGTTGAGTCGGTCTGCTTTGCAAGGATATGTTCTGGCGCAACGAAAATTGGCTGACTTAAGGGAATCCAAAGGGCCGTTACGCAATATTCCGGATGCTTATGCCTGGTATAGCATTATTGCCGCTTACAATGCCGAAGATGAAA
>JAZNVO010000291.1:0-3017 GCA_045592885.1 Alphaproteobacteria bacterium | reverse complement strand
GCTTCTTCTTTGGCAGACTTTGTCATCATCAATCCGTTTAACTTCAACAACTTATCAAAGAAATGATTGATCGCCGGTTCCTGTGTTGTGGCTTTTGTTTGATAACTTTCATAAGAAATATTTTCTTCAGGAAAAAGATCTTTATCAAAAACTTTTCCACCATTTAAAAGAGCATATTCAAGCGTTCTTACAACAGAAACAGCTCCCATTGCATCCAACATATCGGCATCCGACACAACGGCTCCTTCTTTTGTTTTGGGTCTGACCCCTTTTAAAAGAGTGCTGTATCCCATAGTCAAAATAATGTCGGCAACTTTTTCTTGTGTCTCAGGAGAAAGGCCACTCTTTTGCATAATGCGCTTGGCATTTAAAAGTTTTTTTGAATTTTCACGACCGACAAATTTATAATCATCCACATCATGCAAAAGGGCTGCCAACAAAACAATTTCTTTATCCGCCTTTTCTTTTTCAGCCAATTTCAAAGCCATTTGACACACCCGTTCAATATGATCAACACCATGACCGGATGCTTTTGACAAAATGAGTTTAACTTCATTTAATATCAGTTCATACATGAAAAAGCTCCTTAAAAGAAAGCCCTTGAAAAAAGGGCTTTTATTTAATAATCATCATTCGGAATAATTGCTTTTTTGAGTTTTTTCAATGTTCTTTTCGGACGACGACTTTGAATATCAGGGACATAAGTTGTGATCAAATCATGCACCTCTTTCAAATTCTTTGAATAAACGTGATCAGCCGTCGGAACAACTTTATATTCCACATGCAAATATTTATGATTTGATAATTGTTCTGCCAGCATGGCCACCATCGGTTCGCTGATCAATTCATCATTTCCACCTTGAATAATCAATCCGGAAGCCGGACACGGAGTCAAGAAATCAAATTGATATAAATTGGTTGGTGGTGACACAAAAACAAAACCTTTAATTTCCGGACGGCGCATCAATAATTGAGCCGCAATCCAAGAACCAAACGAATAACCCGCAATCCAACAAACATTTGATTCTGAATCAATATTTTGAAGCCAGTCAAGGGCAATGATCGCATCAGCCAATTCACCAACACCTGTTCCATCAATGACCCCTTGCGAATTACCAACGCCCCGATAATTGAACCGCAACACGGAAAATCCCATATTCACAAACGCTTGGAACATCGCATAAGTTACCTTGTTATTCATCGTTCCGCCTTGAGCCGGATGAGGATGCAAAATCAAAACAAGCGGCGCCCGCGGATTTTCAGATTTGTGAAAACGACCTTCCAAACGACCGGCAGATCCGTTAAAAAATACTTCAGCCATAATAAAACCCCCTGTTGGTTAAATTAATATCTTTTATTTTTGAGTATATTATAACATTTTTTTTAAAAAAGCAATATTTTTTCATTTTTTTTCATATTTTTTGTTGACATTTATTTTTTTTAGAGTTATAAAGTATCTATCCGATGGCGGAATAGCTCAGATGGTAGAGCGGTGGAATCATAATCCATGTGTCGGGGGTTCGATCCCCTCTTCCGCTACCAGTTCAAAAAAGGCCTTATTTTTAAGGTCTTTTTTTATGTTTTAACGTTTAAAGTATCTATTCGATGGCGGAATAGCTATAGAGGCAAGAGCGGTGGAATCATAATCCATGTGCCCGAGGGTTCGTACCCCTCTTGAAGCTACCAGTTCAAAAAAGACTTTGTTAATTCAGCAGAGTCTTTTTTTTATATCACCATTAAAGGAATAGCTATAGAGGCAAAGCGGATGGCTCATAATCCATGTGCCCGGGGGTTCGCACCCCTCTTGAAGCTACCAGTTCAAAAAAGACCTTATTTTTAAGGTCTTTTTTTTATGTTTTAACGTTTAAAGTATCTATTCGATGGCGGAATAGCTATAGAGGCAAGAGCGGATGGCTCATAATCTGCACAAGCAAGAAACTTTATTATTTCTTTTCAAGTTTCAAATTATAATACGGCGAATTTTTTAAAAGCGGGCGAATTTCTTTTTCAAACAAATCCCTTTCTTCTTTTGACAAAAAAGAAACTTCATTTTCTGATGCCATATTATTTTCTCTAATCACCCCATTGGATTTCAATTTTTTCATAAAATGAAACCAAACAGGTTCCTCTAAACGATAAGAGCTTTTAATATTTTTGACTCGAAGATGTTCATAAACCATCCTGTGACTAAAACTCTCAATATGTTTTCTTTTAACAAAATAACTGTCCCCACCGGTACCATTCAGCTCTCTTGCTTTAAACTTTACCAAATAATCATTCCAAGGAAACGTGTTATACCCGACAAAAAAATATTTTATATTTTCTTTGCCTTCATCTTGCACAAAACGAACCGTTTTTTTCAATCTTTCTTTAATATCCACTTGATTGGCATCAATTTTAACAACCCATTCTTCCGGTTCAAAAAATGAAAGACCAAAATTGTTGTAAGCTGCTAAAGTATTTTCAAATGGAACTTTTGATTCATAACGTTTATCATGAGAGGGAATCACAAGGTGCGGATATTCATGAATTTCACACTCTTTTCTCTTGGAACATCATTCATTCATAAACAAAACAGACCCATCATCTTTTTCATTCGAATGAATGATCACAATCTTGTCAAACACTCCATCAATTGAATTTAAACAAGGCTCAATCGTTTTAATCTCATCTTTAACCCGCAAAAAAGCAGACACCTTTGCTATCGCTATATTTTAAAGAAAAAAATATATTAAATACAAACACTAATACAAACATATTAAAGTAACACTTTAATATAAAAATCCCCCTATTTTTGATATATCACCCTTCTTTAATCACGCCGTTTTGAACACTGATTTGCCGATCCATTTGAAGCGCCAATTCCGGGTTATGTGTCGCAATTAGAGCAGAAAGCTTTGTTTCTTTAACCAAAGAAAGAAGCGTTTGAAAAACGCCTTCAGCCGTTTTCGGATCCAAATTACCCGTTGGTTCATCGGCCAATAAAACGGAGGGGTTGTTCGCCAACGCTCTTGCAA
>JAZNVO010000290.1:0-1628 GCA_045592885.1 Alphaproteobacteria bacterium | reverse complement strand
CTGAGTAATTCATTCCAATTTTTTTGTGGTATTCTAATGCCAACAACAATATCTGCATCCGGAAAATAGATTTTATCTTTTTTAGCTAATTTGTATGTGGCTCTAAAGAAAGGATTTTTTTGATTCATAATAAAATCGCTTCCTTCTTTTCCAAGAATTTTGTGCATAATTTTATCATAATAAGAATCGAGAATAATTGTTTTTCCTTGAAGGGATTTTTCTTGTGCTTCTATAAAATTCTTTAGCATTAAATTTCTTAAACACAATCTGAGCTGAAATTCAAAGAGGGGGCCTTTGCCATCAAAAACGGATGACTGCTCAATTTTTTCATTTAAAAAGAGACAGTGATTGTTTGTTCGTTTTGCTAATTCAGTTGCGGTTGTTGTTTTTCCACAACTGGGAATGCCAGTAAAAGCAATAATTGTCATGAGTTTTCCTTTATGTTTTGATTGAGCAAAAGTTGTGGATAATTTAGATATAATTGTTTCAAAAGTTTTTTCTTTGTATTTTCAATTGATGAGTTGTTTGAAACAACTTTAATTCTCTTTGTTTCTTGTTTGGCAATGTTTAAAAAACCATTTTGAACTCGTTTAAAATATAACAGACTTTTTTTATCAAAGGCATTTACTTCTTTCCTTTCCTTGATTCGTGTTTGAGCGCATAAAACAGGTACAGTTAATAAAAATGTTAACTCTGGAGAAATATTTTGAAATGCAAATTGTTGAAGATGAAAAAAGTTTTTGATAAGAGTATTTTTGTTATTTCCGTAACCATGATATGCTAAAGTGCTATCAAAAAATCGGTCGGCAATAACCCAAACACCTTTATCTAATAGGGGTTTTATACAAGTTTGATATGTTTGTAAATGAAGAGCGGAAAATAAAATAGCCGTAACATCGGCAGAAAGGATATTTTCTTTTCTTTCTTCTTCTGTTAAAAGAAGTTTAACAAGATTTTTTGAAAAATCAGTGTGAATTGTTCCGGAAACGGCTTTGCTTTTAATGCCGTGTGTTTGAAGGGTATCAGCTAAAAATTGGGCAAAAGTTGTTTTGCCGGCACCATCAATTCCTTCAATTGAAATAAATTTTCCTCTTGTAGTCATTTTTTTAAAGTTTTTAAAGACGAAAATCCCCGTTTTGAAACGGGGATTTTGTGTCGAAACCCAAACCAAAAAGTGATTAACGTTTTGAGAATTGGAAACGTTTTCTGGCTTTTGATAAACCTGGTTTTTTACGTTCAACAATACGTGAATCGCGTGTTAAGAATCCTGCTCTCTTAAGGGCGGTATGCAATTCCGGTTCAAATAAGTCTAAGCAACGGCTGATACCATGACGAACAGCATAAGCTTGACCGGACAAACCACCACCGCAAACATTACATTGAACGTCAAATTGACCTTCACGATTTGTAACGGCAAATGGTTGGTTGATAATCATTTGCAACACCGGACGTGGGAAATAATTTTCAATGCTGCGACCGTTAACTGTGATTTTGCCAGAACCTAATTTAATGATGACACGGGCAATTGCATTTTTCTTTTTGCCGACAGATTGTGAACGACCCAAAGCATCTTTTTTCGGTGTTCTCGGTGCAACAGGAGCAGCTTCAGCTGTTTCTTGTTTTAAAAG
>JAZNVO010000289.1:0-4090 GCA_045592885.1 Alphaproteobacteria bacterium | reverse complement strand
TGCAATCCTTGCAACCTTTTTATCTTTCTGCTCTTGATTTAATAAATTATTGGGAATAACTTTATATTTCCCTGTTTTAGAATCTTTTTCGACAATTCCACCTGCTGCCTCTATTTTTTCAAACTCTTCTTCTTGTTTTTGCGATTTGTCAGCCTGCTTTAATAAATATTCTGAAAAAGCCATAAGCACTTTAGTATTTTCAGCTGGCATTTCCATTGTTAATTTATCTTTTTTATCATCTGTTTTCTTTTTTTCAGCCATTTAATGCTCCATAAAAAATATCTTATAGAATCATTTATATCCTATTTTAAAATAAAAATCAATAATTCTATACAAAAACAGAAAAAACTTTGAATCCCAGTGTTTTTTTGCATACTTTTTAAGGCACTTACGACATAATAACCATATGAAACAACAAGCAAAAAGGAGTTTTAATATGGTTAAATACGTTGTGACAGACCCTTGTTATTTATTAAATGATGAGCTTTGGTTAAAATGCTGTAAACACGTCAGAGATTGGTCCAAATTTAATGAATTGCTTGAAAAATGCTTATATATGCGAACCGGTTATCCTGCCTATGTTTGCGAAACAGGTTTTGGCGATTGGACAAACAGACTTTATGGTGAAAATGTTACACAACCTGAATTTTTTGCTGATTCTGGCTTGGTTTGCGTTTGCAGATTAACACCTCAACTTGGAGAATATTTACAAAAAAAATATCAAACGGATTGTTTTATTGGTGCTGCTGTTTTTGAAGCATCCGAAAATATTGAAGTTAAATTCAACCGAGATGACATCCAATGGACAGTTGTTGAAATTAAAGACAAAGAAACCGGTAATTTTATTAAATCATTGGATCCAATGACTGATGAAGATGAGGATGAATAAAAAATAACACAAAAAAGTCTTCTTTTTTTAATTATGGACAGATTTTGTTCCTCTCCCGATAAAATTTAACAATTTAAAGCCAATTTTTAAGCGAATGATTGCAAAAAGGTGGATATTCATACTGCCATCGGCTCCAAATCTTGCCTGTTTTTTTATCGGGATGACAAAAAAAGGCTTACATCCATACTTTTTTGATATATAATAAACATGTGATTTGATTGTGATGCAAACTGTGTAATTTTGGAATCCAACAATTTAAAAAAGCAAGAAAAATCAAGGCTTATTTATAAAATGGATTGAATCCGGCTTTCCGCACCATTTAAAAGCCTTGGAAAACCAAGGCTTTTTTGTTTTTTATGCTTAAAAAAGATATATTCCACTATCCCATTTGTTTTGCTATATCAGGGAGCGGAAAATTCATTTCGTTTTGTTCTTGAACAGAATGTGAAAATTGAGCAAGAGTTGCACTTATATTTGAAGAAACTTCCGGAGCGTTTTCTTCATTCAGAGAAGCTTTTTTCACCTCAGTTGTTTCTTCTTGAGCTATGGAAGAGGTTTTTTCTTTTGTTTCATCTGTTTCAAATGACATTTTTGACAATTCAGATTTCAAGGGGTGGTCATCGGAAAGAACTATTTCCAATCTCACTTTTGGTTGATCATCCAACCACTTATTTAATAATCCGGCATGTTTTTCACTTTGCATAACAAGCTTAATCCCTTCCTGATCAGAAGCTGCCAATAATTCTTTCACACACTCATCATTTTTTTGATTTTCAAGTGCCGTCATCAAAGGGGTTTGACCAAATTTATTTTTCTGATTCAAATCAACACCTCGTTGAATCAACTCTTTTGTCATTAACGTGTTATGTGAACATAAATGTAAAGCATTAGATCCATCTTTTGCAACTTTGTTCAGATCAACACCTTTTTTAATCAACGCATCCACAACAGCAACATTCCCCGTTTCGGCGGCAACTAAAAAGGCATTTTTCCCTTCACCATTTTCCTGCGACAAGTCCACTTGATCACTTTTTAATACCTCATCAAGTAACGCCTGCCCAATGCGAGCATTATTTTTTTCTTTTTCGGTATAAGAACGAAGTCCCCCTTCTCCGGTATAATATTCCGGCATATCATCTGTTGGAGAAATTTGTTTCAGAACGGTCATAAATGTCGTATCTTTCGATAAGGTATTGATACTGTTCATATCGCACTTTCCTTCCTGATACAGCATACCAACCAGTTCCATATGCCCATGAGAAATGGCCATTCCCGCCACACTTTTATAAGGGGTATAATGTGAGTTATGATTTAAATCTTCATAATACCCATGGATGTCATCCGTCACATCCACTCCTTTATCCATCAAAGCTTTCATGGCACCGACATCCCCACGAGCAGTAACGGTATATAATGTATCATCCGAACGAAGACCGGTTGAAGCACTTTGTGTGACGGGATTAAACATTCTTGATACATAAGTAAGCGGATCTTTTTTATATGCCTCATAGGTCATGGTGTCTTTCACCATTCTGGTATCAAGCCCTAATTTTTCCATTGTCCAATTGCTCACATCAGCAACCTTGTTTTGAACAATATTTCTGCCTTCAAATGCTTTCGATCCCAAATGAGTGAGCGTATCTGCTATATTTGTTGCGCCATCTATCGTGGCTTCTCCCGTCTTAAGCACATAATCATTGAGTGTTTCTGCACCTTGATATCGCTCCTGAACGGCATTTTTTGACATTTCATAAAGGGCTTGTCCTGTTTCTTTGGGATGCATAACAAGTTGAATACTCCCTTCAACGGTTTCACTCACAATTTTCCCAACTCTTAAATTCGTTACATCATCAATAAATTCTTTTGTCCCCTTGGGATCAAAAGCTGCCCCTAAACCAACAGAAGCAGCGCCACCAACTTTTGCAACCCGTCCCATAAATTTACTGGCAGAAATAACTTGTTGTCCACCTTTTACGGCAGAAATCTTATTAACAACCCCTTGTTTTGCCATATTAACAGTATCGCTTACCCATTGAAATCCATCAACCACAGAATCTTTTACCTGCAAAGTCTTTTGTTCTGTTTGATGAAAAACATTTTTAATTTTTTCACCGAAACCAATTTTCTCATTCTTCAAATCCTCATCCGGCTCCTCTAAATTCCCCAAAGCATACTTGGTTAAAAGATCGTCAGCGAAATCTTGATTAACCGGATTATTTTTTCTTTCACGCCGGATTTTATTTTCGTATTCCAAAACCGCTTTTAACTCTTCCTGTCTGTTAGCAAAAAATTCATCAGCTTTGGGAGAATCAATATAAAGAACACTCGTGTCTTTTTGAACCGCTTTAACTCCCAATGAGTTCAATGCGTTTGTGCTACGTTCCGCTTCGGCCCGAAATTCTGCCTTCATCGCCGGATTGATATCATAATCACAAAGGTGATGTTTCAAATTTTTCCAAGGTGTTTTATCTTTTTCTTTATACTCAACCCCTAATTCATTTAAAAAGCTTTTAGCTTGATCTTTATCATAACAAACAATCGTCGGCCCGTTGGCTGCATAATCAACCCCAGCCTGTCTCATCGTTAATTTTAATTGATTGGCCTCTTCAGGAGTGTCAAAAACAAAATAGTCCATATCTCCTTCTATACCTGCCCTTTTAGCAAAAGCTTTTTGCTTATCTTCATATTTAAATTCAGACAGTTTAACATCTGATACAACTCGATACACCTGTGTTGAATTTTGATCGATTCCGTAATAATTTAGAGAATAAACTTTTTTCCCCTCATCTATATTTGTTATTAATTTGACCGGAACTCCCTCTTTTTGTAATTTTTGAGCAATAATGTGTGCTTCAACACCGTTATCAAGGGAGACCTCTTGAATACGGGAAATATCTTCAAACCTAACCTGTCCATCATGAACAGCTCCTAACTGTGTCAGCAATTCTCCGGCTTTTGTTACATCAAACAAAACATATTGTCCTTGATATGCCCTCACCGGCACACCACATCTTTTTAATTTCAGATACGAGAGGGACATATAGGGCGCTTCTTTGATTGCTCCTATCGGATAGGGCATCTTTTCACTTTGTGCTATCTGCCTGTTATGAACGGGATTTCGCAACGCTTCAAGAAAATCATCCGTTTCTTGAACACCGTTCGTCATAGTTTCGGTATTTTTATAATCTTGCATATCCATCC
>JAZNVO010000288.1:0-2473 GCA_045592885.1 Alphaproteobacteria bacterium | reverse complement strand
AAATAAGCAGCAAAAAAGCAAGGAAATAATTTATTGAAAACAAATTGTTTTTATGGTAATATATGTGTCTGTGGCAAAAAAAATAAAACGCTTATCATTATGAAAGGTATTTGTATGTTTGAACTTTTGCAATTAGATGATATTTCCTTTTTAAAGATTATTTTGAAAAAATATCCAGAGACTCAATATCTCATTATGGGAAATAAAACGACGGCTTCAACAAACCAAAATTTACAAGGCCCCAACACACTGGCCGCCCGTGTTTTTGAAAACAGACAAATCGATGATGCTACTGAATTTGACAGAGCCGCTGTCGGATTATTATGTTTAAAATATGTTTTAACAAATGATTACGATCATTTTACGGCTTGCCAAAATCCTCACATAAAATTATCAAAGGATTCTTTTGAAAACCTTAGTCTTTTTACAAAACAAGTGATTCAAACACCTGAAGATTTAGAAGTTGCCGTTTATATGATTATGTGCAATGATTTAGGAAAAAGTCACGTTGTCACAAATACTTATTATAATTTAGAACAAAACAAAGATGCAGATCATGACGAAATTTTTTCAGTTGTTTTAAAGAAAAAACCAAATTTATTCAAGGGATTTCAAAGTTTATCCTATAAACAACAAACAATGATTCAAGAAGGTTTAAACACAGCCTTTAATCTAGGTCAATTTGCGCAAGGAGAAAATACACCGGCTGATTTACCAAAAATTCAAAATATCAGCAAAAAAGCACGTGATTTATATATTTTGCATGCATTTTATGATGTGGCAGGTGCTGCAGGTCACGTTAAAAATAACGGCTCTTTGGTTATGAGTGAACCGGTTTATAAGGGATATGATTTAGCCATACAATCTTTAATGACAGAACCATTTTCCAATTCTTATAATCGTTATGTTGAAATACGAGGTAAGTTGGTTGGGTTTGATGCAAAAACAAAAAAAGGATTTGCCTTAAGCCGATTGGCAGCCCTTTCCCGTTGTTTTAAAGAAACTGATGGCCAATTATTATCAGAAGTTTTCAATGATTTGCCCAAAAACGTTCAAAGCATTTTGCAAAAAGAATTAAATGAAACAGGATTAAACAACACCTCTGCCATTTTAATATATTATGCACCGGCATTTATTGATAATATGAAAAAATCTTATTTAGGCAAATTACCGCCTGATGCCGATAAATGCGCTCAACGAAAAGCCTTATATCATGCATATAAAACTGCATTTATGACGATGGCTCAAATTTATACAGGAGCAAGAATTTCCGTTAAAAAACAAAATGCAACCGGTGTGATTACCGTTGATATTAATGATTTGGCAAAAACTGCTTTACAAAACTCGTCTGTTTTTTCTGAACAATTGGTTGACGTTAATATAAATTTGTTAAAATCATTCGGTCATGCACAGTTAAAAGAAACACCTTATTTAGATACCGCACGTTTTAAAAGAAATAAATCTCTTCACGAGGTGTTACCCGAAGGAAAAACTGCTTATATTGGTATCGGTGGCGGATCAGATTGTATACAAGCCGGTCAAATTGCTTTTTTAAATCCTCAGGAAGCGGCTTGTATTATTTCAATCAGATCTGAAAAAACACAATCCCAAGGGAAACAAACAAAAGTGATTGGGGTGAACCGAGAAATTTCAAATCACGGTGGTGAGATTATACCGGGGGTCTATAAAGTATTACCAACAACAACGGCGAGCGGTCGATTTATGGAAAATCTGATTGCACGATCCGATATTCCCGTTTATGTTGTTTTGGATAAACAAGACGGCTTATTGGGACAAAAAATTCAAGCAGCTATTCAACATGCAGGTGGGGCAAAAAACATTGTTTCCGTTGATACGGGAGGTGATTCTTTATATTTATATAACACCGAAGAAATAAATTCATCAAAAGCAACACCCGATCAAGATTATGCTTCTTTGAAAGCTTTAACAGAGTTGAAAGACTATCAAAAATTATCTGTTATATTGGCAACGGGAGTTGACTGTCCCTCTTATGCTGCAACGGTATTAGAAAAAGCATCTGCCGTTTTCATTTCTTTGAGTGATCAAGAAAAAAAACAGATTTTAGAACATTATCAACAATGGGGAATGGATGGTTCAAGCGAGTCTGCTTTTGGCAAAACTCCTTTAGCTTTGCAAGCAGCTTTAAATAAAAAACAAGGCGTTTTTGTTTTGCCTTTACCGACTCAGGTTGTATTGGATGAGAAAAATCCTTGGAATCCGTTCATAGTTGTCACTGATTCAATGCAATATGTTGCCGTGATGCCGTTAGAAAAACATTTTAATGTTATTACAAATAATTTGCAAAAAGATCCTTTCAACGCAACTTATTTAACGAAAAAAGAAATTTTGCCGAACAAGATTTTTAAATCCGAGGAAAAAACAAAATAAGCAAGAAGTTTTTGCTATAAAAAAAGAACCTCACGTCTAACGTATGATTTTCTGATGACAAAAA
>JAZNVO010000287.1:0-18342 GCA_045592885.1 Alphaproteobacteria bacterium | reverse complement strand
TTTTCTTTTTAATTTTTTTATCCCTTTTCTTGATTTTTGTTTATTTTTGTAATAAAAAAGAAAAAAGACTGAATAAAGGGGACTAAAATGCACGCTTTACCACCACTTATCACTGATTTAACACTTATTGCGGTTTATGCTGGCATTATTACTTTAATTTTCAAGTGGTTAAAACAACCTGTTGTTTTAGGATATGTGCTAGCCGGTATTATCGCTGGTCCTTATTTCACGTTGTTTCCCTCTGTTACGGACGAACATAACATTAAAATTTGGGCCGACATCGGGGTCATCTTCTTGCTCTTTGGCCTTGGTCTTGAATTCAGTTTCAAAAAAATTCTAAATGTTGGAAAAACAGCCATCATCACCGGTATGATGAATATCATCTTCTTGCTTTTTATCGGTTATTTAACCGGACAAATGCTTGGGTGGTCAACAATAAACAGTCTGTTTTTAGGCGGAATGATCTCAATGAGTTCCACCACCATTATTATCAAAGCATTCGAAGAATTAAATTTGAAAAAAATGAAATTTACAGACCTTGTTTTTGGGGTTTTAGTCATTGAAGACATTGTCGGTATTTTATTATTGGTTTTGCTTCCGACTGTTGCTCTCAGCCAAAGTGTGAACGGAAATGAACTTTTAATCAGCACATTGAAATTATTGTTCTTTTTAGTATTGTGTTTTATCACGGGAATTTATCTCATACCAACATTTATGAAAAAAACAACCCGTTATTTAAACGAAGAAACACTTTTAATTGTTTCAATTGCTCTTTGTTTGGGAATGGTTTTGTTTGCAACTTCTTCAGGATTTTCCTCGGCACTCGGCGCCTTTATTATGGGTGTTATTTTAGCAGAAACACATCTTGTCAAACGAATTGAACATGTTTTAAAACCATTAAAAGACTTTTTTGGCGCCGTTTTCTTTGTTTCTGTCGGGATGATGGTTGATCCGGCCATGTTTATAAAATATGCCGAACCGATTTTATATATTTCCCTTATTGTTATCACCGGAAAAGTATTCTTTTCCTGCATTGGGTTTGTCATTTCAGGACAAACCCCCAGAACAGCTGTTTTATGCGGATTTTCATTGGCCCAAGTTGGCGAATTTGCATTCATTATTGCATCACTCGGGTTAAGTTTGGGAGTGTTAGCTGACCACGTCTATCCGACTATTGTAGCAGTATCTGTTCTAACAACATTTACCACTCCTCTTATGATAAAGTCAGCTGTTCCATTTTATAACAAAGCAAGAGAATTGCTCCCTTCAAACGTGAAAGATTTTATCAAAAAAAACCTTATCCAATCTAATAAAAACAAAGAAGAGGATAACAATGTTTGGAATGCTTTGTTTAGAAGATATTTCTTAAGACTGTCACTGTTTTCAATCATTCTCATTGGCATTATGAATATTTCTTTTCACTTAATTGCTCCCCTTTTTAAAACCATTTTTCCAGATATACTTGCACGCATTTTAAATACCACACTTACTCTTGTTTGCATGGCACCATTTATGAATGCTCTTCTGGTTTTAAAAGGAAAATTTTCAAGACTTTATATTGACTTATGGATTGAAAAACAATCAAACCGTGCACCGTTATTAATGCTCACCGCCTTTAAAGTTTTGATAGTCGCCTTATTTTTAATGGTTGTTGTACACGAATTATTGACAACCAATCCTTATGTCACCGCCATTTTAGTTATTCTAACGCTCTTATTGGTATTGAAATCTCAATGGGTGTCCGAGCAATATATGAAAATTGAGTCTCATTTTTTAATCAACTTAAACCGCGAACAAATTGAACAACAAATCAAGGAAAATGAACCCAAAAATCAAAAACCGAAAGAATGGCTTGATTCTTCATTAGAAGTTATGCATGTCTTTTTAACAAAAGATGCCCCTTGGATCTCAAAAGAATTAAAAGACACCGAATTCAGGGATAAATACGGGATGAATATTTTCAAAATCATCAGAGGGGAACAAATTATCACCATCCCAAGATCGAATGAAAAACTTTTTGAAGGAGATGAGCTTATCTTTGTCGGCACAGGGAAACAATTAAAACGATTTAAATCAAACAATCAAAATAACGGCGTTGTTTTTGACCAAACGGATTCAACCATCGTATTACATGATTACATTTTAAATCAAAAGGGTGAATCGGATTTAAAAGACAAAACCCTGTTAATCAGTTGCGCCTTTTTGGTAACCCCTGAATCTGGATTGGCACAACATACCATTGTTGATGCTCAAATTCGAAACAAAACAAAATGCCTTGTCATCGGGGTAGAAAGAAAATCTTCCTTATTTATTAATCCCGAATCAAATTTCACATTTGCCGAAGGGGATTTAATTTGGCTTTTAGGAGACAAAAAATCAATGACACAGGAAGTTTTACATCAAATGGATCTTAACGAAAAACAAATACTTTCCAAACAAAGTGAAAATGAAACACCGGACAAATAAATCTGACGCCCTTTAAATCCGCTATTTTCAAGCAAATAAAAAATCAAAAAGAAAAAAAATGAAATTTTCTTTTAAAAATAAGTATTTTTTTGTGGAAACGGGTATTTTTTTTAGCTATAATAAATTAGTTGATTTGTTTTTTTAAGGCATAAACATGAAAAATTGGAAACGAACACTTCTTATCGGTCTTATTTGGGGCTTTGTACTGATTGGCTGGTGGGCAAAAATTTTCTTTGCTACCAACTGGAATTTAGATATTTTTTCACTTGGTCACTGGCAATATCTGCTTGATGAATACAGAAAAGGATGGGCTATTTCCACAACAAGTGACTGGATCTTTTTATCTTCTGTAATCTGTGTTCCGATTTTCTATATCATTGGATGGAGATATGCTTTAGAAATTAAATGGACAACATTATTGCATAAAATTACTAATAAAATTATTTATTTCTTTACCGGAAACAATTCGTCCAAGCAACAAGTGAAGTTGGCTTTAAATAAAAACTCATCTAAAAACACTCGACCGAAAGCAATGGACAGTAGCATTATCCGTCCCGTTGCAAAAGATACCGAACTTAAAGTTCCTGTTGAAAGCAATGAAAAATCACCATCTTTCTCCGGAATGAATTTCGGATCAACTTCTTCTGATGATTTTTCAAGAAACAGTTCTCCTTATACCGGGAATAACAGCGGTTTTTCATTTGATGGACCAAGAAATAATTCATTCACTCCACCGGCAGATTCTCCTTTTGGAAATTCATTCACTCCACCTTCAATAAAACAAAGTTTTTCAATTGCTCCAAACCCTGCTGAAGAAGATGATTTTGATAAAATTCTTCTCGAAGACATCAAATTACCGGATCGTGTTCGATTGGAAGAAGATATGGATGATATCTTGTCTTCCGCCGGATACAAAATTGTTCCAAATGCTTCATTGGGTGATATAAAAATTGATTATTTAGCTGTTGGCCAAAATAAGATTCTTATATGCAAAATCGATCCTGAATCGGGAGATTGGTTGGCAGACGAAGAAAAATTCAACGGTGAAGATCCACTTTGGTTTTCAGAAAGTTCTCATCGTGTTTCACCGATTTTTGACCTTTTGGAACAAACAAAGAAGTTTGAAGAACGTTTAAATCTTTTCGGCTATGAAGGAAAAATCAAACCGATTTTTGTTGTTAAAAACGGAACCATTATCAATGCCGAAGATATGTTAACAACTTGGAAAGAATTAAATGTAACGGTTTGCAGAACAGACATGGGGGGACCGGATGAACTGGATGGTTTTGCCGATTCTGTTTTACCGGACAGCAACCCAACTGATGAAATAATGGCTATTGTTCAAAATGCTTTATAGGAGACTTAAATGGCATTTAAAAGAGACAGCGCATATGAAGATCAAACTAAATATGTATTATGGATAATTTGGACAATTATTGCCGCTTTTGCAGCGCTTTATGTCCTCATGCTTTTAATGATACCGCTTCGATTTTTGTTAACTACGGAATTAAGTATTACAACTTGGGAAGTTATTGTTAATTTTTGGAGACGTAATTGGGATGACACAACCAAATTAATTATCGGTTATTCTGCTGAAATTAAAAAGTTTTCTAACAGTACGACTCATAA
Organism: Alphaproteobacteria bacterium; assembly: GCA_045592885.1. Classification (GTDB taxonomy): domain Bacteria; phylum Pseudomonadota; class Alphaproteobacteria; order CAAHEQ01; family UBA3637; genus RGIG4140. Next base: position 14,247 of record JAZNVO010000287.1, on the reverse strand, counting down.
AGCAACCGATTATTTGATTTTTGTTCCTTTTGTTGCTTTTTTCCTTGTATTCATCGGAGGACTCATCCGAAATCCTTACGATTATATGCCAAAAATCTTTGGTGGTGGTCGTATGGCAGAATACGGTGATATCAAAAAGATGAAACTTTTTGACGGTTTTTGTATCGTTTTAGGTCGTTTTAAAGGAAAGCTGATGAAAATGCCTGAAACGCTTTCCTGTCTTGTTGTTGCCCCTCCGGGAACAGGTAAAACCGTTGGCGTTGTGATTCCAACAATTTTGGAATCCCCTACCCTTAGCTTAATTGTTAACGACCCTAAACCGGAACTCTGCTATAACACAACGGCTTATCGAGCAACAATCGGTCCTGTTTTTGTGATTAACTGGGGAGCTCAAGATGAACCTGAAAAAGGAATCTTCTATCCCAGTTGGAACCCTCTTTCTGCTTCATGTTTACCACCTCTTGGCAGTGATCGTGAAAAATATATCGATTCAATGGTTGCTGTATTAGTTGAAGAACCAAAGGGTGGGGCTGATCCTCACTGGTCAAAAACAGGTCGAAATGCCATGGCAGGTTTTTTGCAATTCATTTCCAGCAAATGTGAACGTGCCCGAGCAAATGATTATTTTATCAACAAATTAATGGAAGGCAACTTTGATCAGGAGGATGCAAATATTCTTGCAACTTATTATGACGGCATGAATGATCAATCTGCCCAATTGGCGCTCTCTGCCCTTCAAAAAGGTGAATTGACTGTCGATAATTATGCGCCTATCGGAACATGGGAAGGATTGCCTGAACAATGGCAAGGAAACGAACCGTGTATTGCCATGATTTTTGACTGGTTAACAGAATCTCAAATGAAAATTGCAGCAGACATTAAACGCAGATCAGATGAAGGTGATCAAATGGCAATGATGGCAGATCCGATGCGCGATTTATTGGATATGGCTGTAAAAGAAGCAACCCGTTTTGCTTATGCCCACCGAGCCGTTGTTGAAATGAACCAACTTTCCGGAACACCGGATAAAGAACGTGGGTCTATTTTATCCACAGCTCTCACCGGTATTAACATCTTCAAAAACTCTGCCGTTCGTATGAGAACAAAATTCAGTGACTTAACCTTCCGTGATTTACGCGGTCTTCAAGACCCTATCAGTGGCGAAGTAAAACCAGTCTCTGTCTATTTATCCGTTAATCAGGTTGATGCCCGTTCAATGAACGTTATTACGGGAATTTTTGTTGAATTAATGAGTTCCTTTCTTATTTCAAATCCTCCAAATTTTGTCGGCACAGATGGAATTAAATCTGGTCCTTATCCGGTTTTATTTGTTCTTGACGAGTTCCCTCAGATGCCAAAATTAGCTGCTGTTAAAGACGGTCCGGCTGTTGGTCGCGGTCAAAAAGTGGCATATCTTCTCATTGGGCAGGATTTGGGACAAATTTCCGGTCAATACGGCAAGGATGATCTTGAAACAATCATCACAACAACGGCTGCAAAAGTTATTTTAGCGCAAAACAATGAGCAAACAGCTGAACGTTTTTCCAAAATGATTGGGACAAAAACTATTGAAGTTGCTTCATCCAGCAGAACAGAGGGTGTATCACAACAAACAAACCCGTTTGCCGCCAATATTTCAAGATCGCTTCAAAGTTCCAGTGTCGTCGGTGCCTCCGAAATGATGAGTTTGGAAAAAACAAAACAATACGTTCTTTTCCAAGGGTTCTTAAACAGACCGATTTTAGCAGATGCCCCACGTTGGTTCTTGGATAAAGGAATGAAGAAAAAATGCGAAATGGGAGCTTCTCCTTGGGTTCCATACTGGATTGTTGCCCAACGTGAAAATACCGATATGCAAACTCTTAAAATTATTATGAAAGGACAAATCGACGATTTGGATGAAGAACTTAAAGGTGCGTAATGGATAACAGAATAAGTCTTTCAGATTTAAATAATGACGACACCTTGCTCTCGTGGGATGATCTTTTCGAAAAAGAATCACAAGAAGAGGAACCCTTTATTGATAAAGACTTTTTCAAGTCATTGGAAGCCCTAAGTCAACAAGAAGAGAAAAAAGAAAACCCGCCGAAAGATCAATCTTATTGGGAAAATTTGTTTAATGAAATGAATTTCCCCGGAATGGATTTAATGGCTGTTACATATTTTTCTTCATCCCTTCATAATCCGATTGACACTCACTTAAAAATGAAACGACTGATAAGAGACTTTGTCAAATTATTAAGTTATAATTATATTATGGATCTGCGTTCTGCCGGCCTTTCCGAAGAAGCTATTTTTTATATGAAAAAAGGAAAAATTCCGGAAAATTACACCGTTCATTTAAAATATCCGTTAGAATATGGTGGATCACTTGATTTTAATAATATGGTTTTGATTCAAGATAAACCTTTTCATGATATGATTCACACGTATATAGACAAACAATTATTCACATCAGACGGCATTGAATATCCTTCATTATTATATATTCCCGTTCCTGTTGGAAAGGTTTATGTCCCATTCTCACTTTTCACCGGATCCGGTGGAAAAAATAAACAAGACAGAAGTGTATATGCAGGTTATTCTTCTGCAGTATTAAATAAAATTGCACTTAAAAGTATGCCTGGGAGATAAAAATGCGAATACTTCATCAGGTTTTAAAAAAAATATATCAAGACTATGCTGTTTTTTTTCCACCGGCAACAATGAAAGAAATTCAAGCAGTAAATATTTCTCTTTCTGAAGTTGGTTTAGCTCCTTTGCCACAAGATTATATAAATTTCTTAATGCTGACAAACGGCCTTTTCCACAATGGATTGGAACTGTTTGCAACAATGGAGCATGAACGCGATAAAGGGGCCTTTTTTCATCGTAGCATTTTGCAAATGCAAAAGCTTTATAGCCAAAACCCACACATAAAAAACAAACTTATGTTAGCACAAGCTCCAGAAGAATTTCTTCTTTATGATCATCAAAGAAAAGAATATCAAATTATGGACAGATACACCTATACAGTCTTTATCAAGTTTCCGAATTTGCTGGACGTGATATATTACTATACCAAACCGGTTTTAGATAAATAAAACTATCGTTCAATTTCTCCTTGAAACTCCAGCCGGGGCATTTCTTGTGGAATTTCTTCAACTTCTTGGTAACCGGATTCTGTCTCATCCAACGTGTCTTTATTCGAAATTTGATGAATCGAAAGCGGTCTGATTGTCGGCATATCCGCCCTCTCAAATCTTGACACATATTCATATGCTCTTGCAACTTTTGAAAAAGCTTCTTTTGCAGCACTCATTAACGATTCATGCTCATCTTGAGCAATATCCGGTCCAAATGAATTATTCACCTGAATCAATGCTTCTGTATATTGTTGTGCTGCCGGTAAAAGTTTGGCAACAATTTCTATATATGGATTTTCTTTATGAACAATTTCAATTCGTTCTTTCATTTCCTGTGCTTGTTTCACAAATGCTTGAACTTGTTTTCTGTCTTCAAAATACAAATCTTTTACAGCTTCATCAACAGCTTCACCGGCTTTTAAAATTGCCAAACGAGATTGTTCCATCAACTGAATATATTGGACATCCGTTAAACTTTCTTTAACCGATAATTGATTCACTACAGACAGCGCATCTTTTGCATTTTGCAACAAATAAGAAGCTGACTCATTGTCACTGGAATAAAGTTTTTTCTCAGCTGTTTTAACAGCATCTCTAGCTTCTTGAATAGCCGATGTAATTCGTTCGGCACGTTCCGTCAATGTTATTTTTGCAAGCTTTTCTTTCTCTTTTTGAAGAGCTTCTGCAATTTGTGTATTTCCTTTTTCAACAATGTCTTCAACTGCATTTGATAAATCAACAAAATTCGTTAAATAAACCGGTGAAGATGTTTTTCCTTTCAAAGACAAAGAAAAAGGAGGTAAATCAGGAAAATCCGCCAAACTGATAGGAACCAAAACCTCTATTTCTTTTTTGGGCATATTATAAATAATTTGCATTGGATTTGAATAGAAATTTTCTGCCTTTAATGAAGCATCCATCATTTTCAAAATACCATTTTCAATCGTAAAATCACCTGATAACAATTCAATATTTGTCTTACCTGCCGTTAAAAATCTTGAAAGTTCAGAGTCAAATTCATTTTTTGGTTTACGTTCTTTAATTGTTTTGTGAATAAGCGGGATAATTTTTTGAATATCAGCACCAACAAAAAGCGGATTCGTTATTTGAAGTTTTCCGCTTCCACCTAAATTTTGACGAATTTCAGCCGGTGACTTTCCAAGCGCATTTAACTTTGAAGAAAGTGTCAAAACACCATTTCCGAATGCTGTTTTAGAAGAACTCAATAAATTGGCAGAAAGTTCCACTCCGGCTAAATCAATATCAGCTTTCAATTGCGGAACACCACTCCATGAAAGTGTTCCGTTTGCTTTTAATGTTGATCCTTCATTTGAAGGAACTCCGGATAATTCCTTCAATGAGAGCATTTTGTCTTGAATGGATAAGTCAATAACAGCATTTTTAAGTTCTTTAGCATTCCATAAAATTTGTCCCGTTTCGATGCGCAATTTCAATTGCCACAAATCAAGCAAAGAGAAATCAAAAGCTTTTTCAGAACTCCGCCCTTCTTCAAAAATATGACTAAATTCACGCAACATATATTTATCAACATCAAGAGACGGCGTTTTAACCTTAAGATCCATCAACTTTTGGGAAGCGGAATTTTTGTAACTTCCATCAACTTCAAAATGATTCATCCCGATTTGAATATCTGCTGTAGAAAACTTCATTTCATTTTGTGAGCCGTTTAAAACACCTTTGAACGAAAATTCTCCTTCAGCAGCATTGTCAATTCTATCCGTCATCATAACGTCTTTTAAAAACTTTTGAAAACTTGGATAGGTCAACTCAACTTTCAAATCTTTCACAACAGGTTCTTGACTTTCAAAAGAAATTTCACCTTCTAAAAGTGTTTCAAGTTCTCCGATTTTTGTTGAATATGTTCCTTTCCATACATCTTTGTTTTCACTTAAAGTTAAATTGGTTGAAAGTTTATCCACTTTGTTTAAATAGGCGTTGGTTGAAAACAAATGAGCTCTATCCATAAACAACTTCAATTCTTTTGCCACAAAATCCAAACGAAGAGCATTAAATTTTTGTTCGGGTGTTGCAACTTTTTCAATTTCTGCAGTTGCTAAAACTGTTGCCATTGCTGCATCTGTCACTCTCAATTGAGAAATTTTCAATAACCCGTCGTCTAACTCCCCTTCTAACTTTACTTTTCTCATCGGTAAATTAAATGAAGTTACCTCTTTCATGTCAAGAGTCATCTTCCCATTAATACCTTGCAGAAATGCCGCATTTTGGAAATAAGATTTAATCACTGGTAACATCAGAGCAATATCTTTGTTTTCTTTTTGAGGTTTATAACCGACATATTTATCCAAATCAGCATTTTCAATTGTCCCTTTGACATTAATAAACGGTGGTGTTGATTTTAAATAATCAACTTTTCCTTTAACATACCCTCCGTCAGATTCAAAACGTTCAATATCCACATTAATTGAATCATCAAAAACAAGAAGATTTCCTTCAAATGATGTTTTTTGCAAAACATTCGGGGCAAACATATGAATGCTCATATATTTTGAAAGAAGAGTTCTGAAACTTTCGGATTCACCGGTTATAATCAATGACCATCCGTTTTTTTCGTTTTGAATCAATGAGCCGCCGGTTGCCGAAATATTTGTTTCACCATCTAATACTCCTTTAAGTGAATTAATAATAATCCGACCATTCTTTTTGGAAACAAATAGGGATGCATCATTGGCTGTATAATCCTTAAATGTTATTTTTTGGGCATTTAATTTCAACTCATAATCCGGTTGATTCACATCCGTTAAATCAGCTTTTTTAATATCATTAATCAAATCTTGCCATTCAACCGCATTAAAATGATTAATTTCAACATCTGCTGTGTAAAATAATTTTCCTTCTCTTTCTTCCCGAGAAACAGATCCTGAAAGAGCAACAGATTCCTCTGTTTCACCAAATTTTACCGTAAAATTTTTAATCCCATCAAACCCGCTTTGTGATGTATATGTCAATCCCCCTTTTGCCGGCACGTTTAAGGCGGAACTTAATGGTTTTAAACCAAATTCTTGCAATAAAACATTAGGACGCTCAACTGAAAATGTTCCATCTGCCGTTATAGAACTTCCTTTGTTTGCTTGTGAAGAAATTTCTCCCGACAAATCAAAAACCAAAGACTTATCCTTTGTCTGCATGGATAAGCTAAAAGGAATAGGCGCATCAAATGCAAGTTGATTAACTTTTAAACTGGTCAAATATTCATTTTCGGCACGTTCCAAAAATCCTTCAAAAGAATAAGGTCCTTGAAGCGTCTCCATCATAATTTTCCCATTAATATTTGTCAAAGAAATCTTTGAATTTGTCAATTGATTCAAATAATTAACAGAGCCGTTTTCAATTTCAAGATTATCAACTCTCGTATCCATCAATCCTTCAGCGAAACCCAAACTTGTATTTTCAATTGCTTTTCTTGATAAAAATTCAAAGTTCCAATTTACATTATGAGCATCCATTCTTTCCAAGTACAACACCGGATTTTCAAGTTTAATTTTATCAATCACAATCGGTTTATTTAACAGAGATTTCCAAGTTAATTGAATGGCAATTTTTGGAATTGTCACCATTACCCCTCTGGTCGACCCTTTTGAACTTGAAAGAGAAACATCATTAAAGATAATTTCAGGAGACGGAACCCAAGAAACATACGTTGCCCCCATCACGTTAAATTCGCGTCCCGTTAATTCACTGACAACCTTAACAACACTTTTTTGAAAGTTATCTGCATTAAATGAACGTGCCAAAAAATACCCGACACCACCCAAAACCAGAAGAATGAGAAACAAAACGGTTAATAAAAATTTTTTCATAGTGTCTCCGATAAAAAAAAGAAAGTCCCCGAATTATCTTTTTAATCATTTCTACTATAGCATAACTTTTTGAAGTTTCAACCTGTTTTTTAAATATTTTTCTTCCAAAAAAACGGCAACACCAAAATTAAAATTGCCACAAACTCCAAACGACCCAACAACATCAAAAATGAAAGCACATACAAAGCCTCAGATGGCAAAAATGCAAAAGTTTTATCCGGTCCGATATAATCACCTAACGCCGGTCCAATATTGGATAAAGCACTGAGAGCACCGGAAAAGGCTGAAACAAAATCCAACTGACACAGTGACAAGGCCAAAGTACCAATGAATAAACACACAAAATAAAGCCCAATATAACTCAAAACACCAAAAACAACATCCTCCTCTATCGGTTTATCCCCGTATCTTGGAACAAAAACCCCATGAGGTCTGGCAGTTGATTTTAGTTTTGTATGGATAATTTTAAATAATACGGAAAGACGGAACATTTTTATACCTCCCGTTGTTGAACCCGTGCATCCCCCGGGCAACATCAAAACCATAAAAAAGGCCATTGCCCAAGAGCCCCACAGTTGATAATTATCCAATGTAAAACCTGTTGATGTCAAAATGGAAGCAACTGAAAAAACCGTTGTTCTTAAAATATTTTCAAGTGAATCATTGTTAAATGAAGTCGCCCCCCAACGAAGGGCTCCCATAAAAAGGATGAAGCCTAAAAATGAGAAAAAATAAAGTTTAATTTGGTCATTTTTTCTTATCGGGTCAATTGTACCATGAAACAGATAAATACTTAAAACCAAGGGCAAACCACCCCAAAACATAAATAAAGACAACACCCATTCAATCAAAGGGCTTTTGAAATACGCAATGGATTCATCATGCGTTGAAAATCCACCGGTTGCAACAACACTCATCGCATGATTTATCGCATCAAACAGACTCATACCGGCTAACTTCAAACAAAAAGTCGCAAAACCCGTGAATAAACAAAAATAAATGAGAATTGAAAACACATTTTGAAAAATGGTTGGAGATTCTCGATCACTTTCACCTGAAACTTCAATATTAAACAGTTGCATTCCTCCCGTTCTTAAAGTCGGCAAAATCAAAATAGCAACCACCAAAATACCCAAACCGCCCATCCAATGTGTTAAAGAGCGCCAAAGCAAAACACCTTCCGGTAAAGAATCTAAATGTTGAAAAATAGTAGCTCCGGTGGTTGTCAATCCGGAAACGGATTCAAAAATTGACCGTGAAAATCCCAATCCGTAAAACGAAAAGAAATATGGCAGTGAACAAAAGAAAATGTAAAAAAGCCAAATAAGTGTTGTTGTCACAAACATTTCTTTTGTTTTTAAAGGCGAAGTTTCCCGCTCATTTAAAAGAATTAACACACACCCAGCAGCCACGGTTAATGCAGCTGTCACAGCAAAAATTTTTGCAGATTTAATGTTATCATTCATATAATCCAATCCTGCCGGAAACAACATCATAAATCCGCACAAAACGATCATAAACCCGATAATCGAAAAAATCGACTGCCATTTCATTTGATTACTCCCTAAAAATTAAGAATATTTTAATTTTATTTCTTTTCAAAATCAATAAAAAAGTGTAAAATCGTCCAAAAACAGAGAGGGAAAAATGTATTTTGATGCCCATTTACATCTAATAGACGAAAATGAACTCACCAAAGCCCATAATCAAAAAATTAATGGTTTTATTTTAAATGCTACCCAAGAAAATGAATGGGAGAAAATCATCCATCTATCAAAAAAACACCCTTTTTGCTACGCTTCAATCGGTATTCATCCTTGGTTTATTGACTCTGTAGAATCAGGTTGGGAACAAAGAATGGACTTGTTTCTCAAAAACAATCCTTTTTTAATGATTGGAGAAATTGGACTTGATGGAACAAAGAAAAAAAAAGAAAAGCAAACAGAAATTTTTTTAAAATCCCTAATATTGGCAAAAAAATATCAAAGACCGGTTCATATTCACGCCGTCAAATCATGGAATGAAATTTTGTTCCACATCAAAAATTTTCAAAATCTGACTTTTCTCTTTCACCGATTTAAAGGATCAAATGAGATTGTTCAAGAACTTAAAAAATATGATGTTTGGTATTCACTTAATTCAACAAAAACTATCGATTATCTGCCAAAAAACAAAATTTTGACCGAAACAGACTGTTCCTCTTCGATATATCCGGTCAAAAAACTCACAGAGCTTGTGGATAACTTTTTTATATCCAAAGTCGATCTTGAACAAAATTTCAATAACTTCATCAAAAAAATCAGGAGTCCTAAAAATGACAAATAAAGATGCAAGAACAACCCTTCTTTTGGGACAAAAGGGTGTAGATAACTTGAAAAAATCACATATTCTTGTCGCCGGATGCGGAGCTGTCGGTGGTTTTGCACTGGAAGCATTAACCAGAGCCGGAGTCGGCACTTTAACAATTGTTGATTTTGACACATTTGATGAAACAAATTTAAATCGCCAACTTTTTGCAACAACAAAAACATTGGGACAGGAAAAGACAAAAGCTGTTGCCGAACGATTAAAATCGATCAATCCAAAGTTAAAAGTCATTCAAAAAAATATCAAAATTTCTTCTGAAACAATGAAAGACATTTTTAATGAACAATATGATTATGTGATTGATGCGATTGATTCGGTCAATGCAAAAGCGCTTTTAATTGAAGAAATTCAAAAACAAAAAATTCCATTCATTAGCGCAATGGGAGCCTCGCTTAAAACAGATTTAAGCAAAATAAAAGTTGCTTCTTTTCACAAAACAATTGAATGCCCATTGGCTGCTTTTGTTCGTTCAAAATTAAGAAGACGCGGTGTCAACCTTAAATTCCCCGTTATTTTTTCAAGCGAATGTGTTTCGGATAAAAAAGCTTTAGCTCCTGAAAAAGATGCCGATTCAAACAGAAGAGCAATGGGGTCTTTGGTAACGGTCACGGGGATTTTTGGCCTCATGTGTGCACACGAGGCCATTTTGTTTTTAAGTCAAAAAGAATGATTATTTTTCAAAAACAAGACCGTTTTTGTCAACTGACAGCTGAATGTTATCCCCTTCTTTAAACACACCGGATAAAATCATATAAGCCAATTTATTTTCAACTTCTTGCCGGAACAACCGTTTCAACAGTCGCGCCCCAAATTCTTCATCATATCCTCTTTCAGATAACCATTCTTTTGCTTTTTCATCCATTTTTAAATGCAGATTTTTATCGTTCAGACGCTTATTCAACCGTTCAAGTTCAATATCAACAATCTTTCTGATTTCTTCTTTTTTAAGCGCATGAAAAACAATAATTTCATCCAATCTGTTGATAAATTCCGGTTTAAAGAAACTTTTTAGTTTCGGCAAAATTTCTTTTTCATCTTGTCCGGTCACCAAGTTTGATGTCAAAATCAAAAACGTATTTTTGAAATCAACTTTCCGTCCCTGCCCGTCTGTTAAATGCCCTTCATCCAAAACTTGCAACAATACATTAAAAACATCCGGATGAGCTTTTTCAACTTCATCAAACAAAATCACTTGATAAGGACGACGTCGAACCGCTTCTGTCAGCACTCCACCTTCATCATATCCAACATATCCAGGAGGGGCACCCAACAATCTTGAAACAGCGTGTTTTTCCATATATTCAGACATATCAATTCGAACAAATGCATGATCTTCATCAAACAGAAATGAGGCCAATGCTTTAGCAAGCTCTGTTTTCCCTACCCCGGTCGGTCCTAAAAATAAAAATGAACCAATCGGCCTGTTTGGATCATTCAATCCGGAACGAGATCTGCGAACTGCATTTGAAACAGCTTTAATGGCACCTTCCTGACCCACAACTTTTTGAGCAATTTCTTCTTCCATATGAATGAGTTTTTCTCTTTCACTTCCCATTAACTTGTCCACAGGAATACCCGTCCATTTTGAAACAACACTTGCAATCAAATCAGGAGTTACAATTTCTGTTTCCGCCTTTTCTTTGTTTTTTTCTTCCAGCTCAAAAATTTTCTTTTCAATATCGGGAATTTCTTTATATGTCAACTCACCTACTTTTTCATATAATCCTTCCCGAAGAGCTTTTTCTACTGCCGTTTTTTTATAATCCAATTCTTCACGAAGTTTAGCAACCATTTGAAGACTGTTTTTGTGTGCATTCCAAATTTGATTTTCTTCAATGGATTGTTTTTCTAATTTTGCAACATCTTCTTCAATCTTTTTCAACCGTTCTTTTGACGATAAATCCTTTTCTTTTTTAAGAGCCTCTCTTTCAATTTTCAATTGTAATAACCGTCGATCAAGTTCATCCAATTGTTCCGGCTTTGAATCCATAGCCATCTTCAACTTACTTGCCGCCTCATCCATCAAATCAATGGCTTTGTCCGGCAAAAATCTATCCGTGATATATCTGTTTGACAAAACAGCCGCCGATACAAGGGATGCATCTGAAATTTTAATTTTGTGGTGCAACTCATATTTTTCTTTTATTCCTCTTAAAATTGAAATTGTTTCTTCCACCCCTGGTTCACTAACATAAACCGGTTGAAAACGTCTAGCAAAAGCTTGATCTTTTTCAATATATTTTTGATATTCTTTAAGCGTTGTTGCCCCTATACAATGAAGCTCTCCACGAGCCAAAGCCGGTTTTAAAAGATTAGACGCATCCATCGATCCCGTATTGGCACCGGCTCCAACCACCGTGTGCATTTCATCAATAAACAAAATCACTTGACCGTCAGCACTTTTAACTTCATCTAAAACAGCTTTCAACCGTTCTTCAAATTCACCACGATATTTGGCCCCCGCAATCAAAGCACCCATATCAAGACCCATCAAACGTTTATGCGCCAAACTATCCGGAACATCTTTATTCACAATTCTTAATGCCAACCCTTCAACAATTGCCGTTTTTCCAACTCCAGGTTCCCCAATTAAAATCGGATTATTTTTTGTCCGACGGGATAACACTTGAATTGTGTGACGAATTTCATCATCGCGACCAATAACCGGATCCAGCTTTCCTTGTTTTGCCCGTTCGGTAAAATCAGTTGCATACCTTTTGAGAGCCTCAAAAGAATCTTCCGCTGTTGGAGATTGGGCCGTTCTTCCTTGTCTCATCTCATTGATAACCAAATTCAACTTTTGACTGTCAACATGATATTTGGGATCAAGCAATAAAGCTTGCAAAATCCGTTCAACCGTCACATAATTATCTTTTGCTTTATCAGCAATTTCTTCTGCTTTATCAATGACTTTTAAAAAATCTTGGGAGACTGATACTTGAACAGATGTGCCCTGTACTTTCGGCAAAGAAAAAACCTCACTTTCAACCTGTGAATAAAGCTTATTCACATCCACACCAGCTTTTTGAAGCAAAGATGAGGCAAGACCCTCTTTGTCTTCCAATATAACTTTGAGCAAATGGACCGGCATTAAAAATTGATTACTGTTTCTGACAGCTAATGATTCCGCTGACTGAATAAATCCTTTTGATCTATCTGTTAATTTTTCTTGATTCATATTTTCACCTCTTTTTTTATACACTTTTTTTATACATAGGAAGATATGTTTTATTTTTCAAGGGGAAAATATAAAATTATACCCAATATCATAAAGCAAGAGACGATTTAAAAAAGTATTTTTGCTGTTTTTTTAAAAACACAAAAAAATGAGTATTTTTAAAAGAATTAAAAAAAACAAAAACTGTTATTTATCAATAAGTTATAAATATTGTCAAAAAAAATATAAAAATGTTTAAAAAGTTATTTTATTTCAAAGGGTTATTTGATTTTAACAGGTCGGAAATTTAATGAACGTTAAATTTCTTTTCCGACTTTTAGCAAAAATGGAGTTACTAATGCAAAAAAAGAATATAAAGAAAGAAACCGGTCGGTCAATGGAAAGATACGTTCTGTTGTGCCACCTGGGGAACAAAAGAAGGTGATGCGTGTAAATCTTCGGATACACCGGATTAAATATTTTTCATTTTTAAACCTCAAATGAATATCCCCCCGCTCATGTAAGGGGGATATTTTCAAATTAAGCTTTGCTTATCGTCAATAATAAAAAAGATTTTTCTAGTTTTCTTTTCTTATTCTTGAATATATTGATTATTTTTTTTGTCATATCTGAACTTTTCAATCGGATAATGCGGATTATCCCATTTCAGTTCAAGAGTGCCTTTTCTAATTGTTATTGTTCCACAATCTTGATTTGAAAAACGACAATATTTGCTTGATTTTTCATCCAAAAGATAAAGTTCATCTTCCCAGTTTATATGTTTTAAAAATAAAACCTTGTCACTATATCGTAAATATTTTTCACTGTCTGAATATTTTTTAAATTTCACAATTTGAGAATCCGGCATTGTGATCGTTAAAACATCTCCATCTTTTGCAACATTAACTTTTTCTTTGTTGGAAAAACGAATATATGAGTCTTTTTCTTTTGTGATAAAATCTTCCCATCCCAAATCTTTAACATAATATGACTCACTTAATGAAGATGGACAGTCTTTCTTTTTAAATTGCAATAATGACTCATGATCAACAATGTGTTTTTCTTTATTAATCGGAATGATTTTTTCAATAATTTGACATTGTTGCAACGGGTCATAATAGGATTTAATTTCATTTTCTTCCGGCTTATAAAATCTTGAAATAAATTCAGCATGAATCTTTTTTGTGGAGTCTGCCATTTTTTGATAATAAGCATCGCTGTGGCTACTGTGTCTTTGAATCAATGTTAATGGTTCATAAATCGTGATAATTTTTCCACCATTAAAAATAAATTGTTTCCAAAATTCATAGTCTTCAGCCGATTCATATTTCGCATTATATCTGATTTTGTGTTTTCTGATAAAATCAGTTTTATACATTGCCGCCGGATTTGGAAAAGTATTTTTAAACATCATTGAAATTGAAAAGTCATTATCAATTTTATGATACTCTCCCCAATTTAAAAAGATTTCAGCATCCAATTGCTTATCCAAATTATAAGTTGCCGCACTTACGGCATCTACATCCGGATTTTCTTTAAAAACTTTGAGCGTTTTTTCCAATCGATTTGGGAATGCCTGGTCATCAGAATCCATAATAGCAATATATTTTCCCCTTGCCGCTTCAAGTGATTTATTCCTCGAAGCAATCAAGCCCAAATTTTTTTTATTTTTAATTAATTTAATGCGACTATCTTTATTCGCAAATCCAAGCAAAATATTTTCTGTATGATCAGTTGAGCCGTCAAAGTCGGATCGTAG
>JAZNVO010000286.1:0-2144 GCA_045592885.1 Alphaproteobacteria bacterium | reverse complement strand
AGCAGCCGTTATTGATGGCAATAATGAACGGCATCAAATGTTCAGTATGTTACAAAGAGGGATTTTAGAAGCCGTTCAATCAGAAGAGGAGGGAACCTTTAAGCAAGGTAAAAAAGCCTTGAAGTCATTGGGTGGAACGGATAATAAACTTTATCAATCTGTTTCAACATCACAATTTACACAAATGCATACGTTGATTACGCAAATGTTAACAAACGCATCTTCAAGTATATTTGATCGGGGAATGGACTCACCAAGAGCTTCTGTTTATACAAAAGGGCTTTATGATCGGATTCATTCATTGGCAGGAGATGGCTTTAGAATTCGTTCAAAAGGAGCTATTTTAGGTGTTCAATCACAAATTCAAGACAACTTGACCGTTGGTATTGGGTATGCTGGAACGAAGAGCATTTCAAAAGAAGATTGGCGTCGAACAGAAGTTGATTCAAACACAGGATTTATCTCTGTTCAATATCAACCAAACAATTGGTGGGTAAATGCTGTTGTGACATACTCTAGATCAGAATATGATGAAGAAAAACAAATCATGGGTATGAAAGGCAGCGCAAACTATAATGTTGATTCCATTGGTAGCCAGATTATGACAGGTTATCGCATCAAGGCGGGTGATTTTATCATCAATCCAGAAATTGGTGCTAGATATATCAGCGTTAACCAAGAAGGATATACAGATAGTTTTGGCACAACAGCTGAAAAAACAACTTCAGCGTATGTAACAGCGTTGGCAGGAGTTAAAGTTGGAGCCGATCTTGGTTGGATTAGACCACTTGTTGGCGTGAGCGTTGGATATGACATAAAAACAGATGACCATTCAACATTGAATACCCTTGCAAATGGCGGACTTTATTATTCTGATGGTAAAGCACTTGATAAGTTAAGCACAACGGTATCAGCAGGGTTTGCAGCAGATATCAGTGAAAATGCATCATTAAGATTCGAATATGGCGGTTCCTATAGAAAAGAATATATCGAACATTCCGGAATGCTTCGTTTGGAATATAAATTCTAACTTTTAAAAAAGAAAAAAGGAGAGCTTTTGCTCTCCTTTTTTTTATCGTTGCAATGAATTATTTCGTTTTATTTTAGAGATGACAGGTTGATTTTGCGTTGCGATTTTATATTTTTCTACAGCTCTCATCACGCGTTTCATTTGAGGTAACACATGTGGGCATTCGGCTTCGATAAGGGCATATACCGTTGCCAATGATTGCATCAAATTTGTATTTGTTCGTTTTTTTGTTTCTTCTTGTGTGTTTTCTTGAATTAATCTTTGGGCCCGAACAATGGCTCCTTTCTCAGCCATTTCACGATAAAGAGAGACACTGAAACGCAAATTTTTCATGGCATCACTCATGCCGGCACGTTGAGTCAGGTGTTGTTTGAAAAGTTTTGATTCTTCCAATCTTCCTTGCACCCAAGAACTTGCCAATAATCCCCCACAATAAAAGATATTGTCTGCTTTGAGTGTTGAAGCAATGGATCCGGTATGTGCTCCCAAATAAGCAAAAACAATATCAAAAGTTTTTAACGCAATCGGGTCACCGGCTTCGGCCTGTTTTTCAATATTCAAAGCACAAATCAAATTATTTGAATCGGGAGGAATAACCCCGTCTTTTAAGGCATGATAAACGTTGCGGATGCCTGTTCCTGAAATGATGTGTTCCACAACGATTCCTTTTCCGTTTGTTTGATATTTTTCTTTAAGTGCTTTGATAACTTTGTCTCTTAACTCATTGTCTTTGTTGCCAAAATCAATATAAGGAAGAGTGCTGTGTCCGGATTCGGAGGTGTATATTGTTTGGCTTTGTTCACCGTTATTCATTAATAAACAAGTTCCGCATCCGGTTCCCAGACCTAAAACAACAACTTTAGATTTTGTTAAATCCGTTACTTGAGGATGATTGAATAAGGTACGGTATTGATGTTTTTCTAATCCCGCAATAGCCCATCCTTGTAAGGCAAAATCATTATCTAAACTGACTTTTTTAAATTGTGGGAATTTAGCTTTTAATTTTGGAATGCTTACATGCCACGGTGTATTGCTGGTTAAGACTTCTCCGGTCGATTCATCAATATTTCCGGCTGCTCCGTTGACACAAAGAGTCGGATTTTTTTCTGTTTCC
>JAZNVO010000285.1:0-3038 GCA_045592885.1 Alphaproteobacteria bacterium | reverse complement strand
GTATGCATTTGAAAGGCATTTTCCATTAACTTTTCTTGAATAGCAAGCGGTAATTTTTTTGGAAATATATGATCAGTCATTCCCTTTTGATATTTGTGTTCATAATCATAAAACCCTGATTTTGGAACAATTTCAATAATTCCCAATGCTTCTTCATCCGTCACGGCAACAGAAAATTCACGTCCATTGATATATTCTTCGACAAGAAAATCTCTTCCCTCTTTTGCACCTTTTTTAATTATATCCGGTATTAAATCTCCTTTTTTCAAAATAAAAACACCCACAGATGATCCTTCTTGATTGGGTTTAATCACCAAATCAAACGGGGCTTTTGTTTGATTTAAAATCCATTCTTTTGAATACTCAACCGATTTAGCGATATCTATATTTAAAGAAGAAGCCATCGTTTTTGCCGCTCGTTTGTTCATTGCCACAGACGAAGCAAAAACACCTGAATGCGTATAAGGAATTTTCAGCATATTCAAAAAAGCCGGAATTGTTCCATTTTCTCCCCAGCCACCATGAAGAGCATTAAAAACACACATAATATTTTCTGTTTCCAAAATATTTTTTAAAGCCCCAATTCCTTTTTTTAAATCAAAAGAAACAACAGAATATCCCAAACTTTTCAATGCTTTTTGAACAGATTTTGCACTTAAAAGAGAGATTTCCCTTTCGGATGAAAATCCACCTTTTAAAAGCAAAACTGAAGGTTCTTTTTTTACCTTATTCATCCTCAACCCCCAATTTTTTCACTTCCCATTCCAACATAACCCCTTCTTTTTCAAAAACGGTTTGACGGATTTTTTCACCCAATGTTTCAATATCTTTGGCCGTAGCTTTCCCCGTATTAATTAAAAAATTAGCATGTTTATCACTCACAACGGCTCCACCAACTTTTGCATTTTTCATACCCGTTTTTTCAATCAATTGCCAGGCAGATAACCCTTGCGGATTTTTAAATGTTGATCCGGCCGTTCTGACTCCTTTAGGTTGACCTGCCTCTCTTTTCTGTTTGTTCAAAAGCATACGTTCCGCAATCAGCGAATTATCCGCTTCTTTTTTTCCTTTCAAAACAGCTTCCAAAAAAATCCAATCCGAAGGTAAATGGCAACACCTGTAGGAAAAAGCTTCGTTCAACTCCTCTTTTTGAAATGTTTTTACATGGCCTTCTTTCGTCAAAACCGTAATACTTTCAAGAATTGAAAAAAGCGATGACCCGTAAGCACCGGCATTCATCCGAATTCCACCTCCAAGCGTTCCCGGTATACCGCACAAAAACTCAAAACCACTGATTGAATTTTTTTGTGCTATTCTGGAAATATCCATCACCAAAGCACCGGCCTTGGCAATAATTTTATTTTCTTCAACTTCAATGCCGGAAAAAGATTTGCCGAGTCGAATAGTTACACCGGGGATGCCTCCATCTCTAATCAAAACATTACTTCCAGCCCCCAAAATTGTCACAGGAACAGATTTAACATTCAAAATCATTGTTTTCAAATCTTCAACATCTGATGGTTCGAAATAAACCTGTGCCGGACCACCGACTCCAAACCAATTTTTCTTTGAAAGTGGTTCATTTAAAAGAAGCTTTCCCCGAACTTTCGGTAATGAAGACAAAAACAGTTCATTTTTATTTTGAAAAACGGTTAAAAATCGTTTCAAGAAAGACTTTTTTGCCATTATTTTTTTAACCCTTTCACACTTTTTAACAATTGAGTGATTTCAGAAGAAATTGAACCTGCCCCTAAACAAACAATGGTATCTGATTTATTCAACAAAAGAGCTTTTTCTTTCAACTCATTCACCGAAACAAGATAAGTGGCATTTACCCCTTTCAATGAAAGAGCCTGAACAAAAGTCGGTGCCGTCACACCGGATATTTGATTTTCACCGGCTGCATAAACATCCAAAACCAAAACTTCGTCTGCCTCTTTAAAACAGGTTAAAAAATCATCCCATAAATCACTGAATCTTGAATATCGGTGTGGTTGAAAAACAGCAATAATTTTTCCTTTTACAGAACTTTTAACAGCATTCAAAGTTGCTTTAATTTCAATCGGATGATGAGCATAATCATCATAAACTTTCACTCCGTTC
Organism: Alphaproteobacteria bacterium; assembly: GCA_045592885.1. Lineage (GTDB taxonomy): Bacteria > Pseudomonadota > Alphaproteobacteria > CAAHEQ01 > UBA3637 > RGIG4140. The sequence goes on along the minus strand of JAZNVO010000285.1, from coordinate 935 downwards.
AAATATCCACGAAGGGTCAAACGGCGTTGAATACCCTCAAAATTTTCAAGAGCTTTTTTAATAACGCTTTCTTTAATTCCCAAACGAAGCGAAACGGCAATAGCAGCCAATGCATTCAATACATTATGCCGTCCCAACATTGAAAGTTTCACGTCTTTAATTTTTTTGAACTTTGTCCCATTTTTGACAAACACGTCAAAGAGAATTCCCTCACTATAACTTCTGATATGATCGGCATGCACATCTGCTGCTTTATTAAGGCCATAAGAAACTATTCGTCTTGTATCAATATCCTGAATCACTTCCCTAACCGTATCGTGATCTGTGCAAACAACTGAAAATCCATAAAACGCCGTGTTTTGAATAAACAGCGTATAGGCCTTTTTCATATTTTCAAAAGTTTTATAATGATCCATATGTTCCGGGTCAATATTCGTCACAACACTAATGGTTGTCGGTAATTTCAAAAAGGAACCATCTGATTCATCTGCCTCAACAACAACATAATCCCCTTTTCCCAAACGAGCATTTGAGGATTGAGAATTCAAAATACCACCAATCACAAAACTAGGTTTTAACCTTGCCTGCATCAAAATACTGGCCAACAAAGAAGACGTTGTTGTTTTCCCATGCGTTCCTGAAACACAAATACTTCGTTTATAATTCAAAATTTCAGCCAACATTTCAGAGCGGTGTCCAACCGGCAAACCCAATTTTCGGGCTTCAACCAATTCAGGATTATCTGGTTTAATGGCGCTTGAAATCACAACAGCATCAACACCCTTTAAATTTTCTTTTTTATGACCGATAAAAACAGGAATACCACTTTGACGCACTCGTTTTGTGTTATTACTTTCTTTAGAATCGGACCCTTGAACAAACAAACCCAAATCTGCCAACATTTCGGCAATTGCACTCATTCCGATACCACCAAT
>JAZNVO010000284.1:0-5229 GCA_045592885.1 Alphaproteobacteria bacterium | reverse complement strand
TTGATGATGATGGAGAGCCTCAACCCAAAGTGCCTAAACTAACACCTGAAGAAATTGTTTCTGTTGAGCCGGTTGAAGAAGTTGTTGAGTTAAAAGAAGAACCTGTTAAAGAAAAACAAGAAAAGAAATTTGATAAAAAACAAAATCTTGAAAATGCCCAATTTTCGCGCAAAAAAGATCGCGAAAGCGAAGGGGAAGATCGTGGCCGTAACAGAGGTTTTCATGAAGAAAAACGCTCTTCAAAGATGAATATGAATGCTTATAGAAATATGAGTGTGAACGATTCGGATGGGGATGATATTGAAGATGGTGTTCGTCATCAACGCAGATCTTTGGCTTCGATTAAGCGCTCTCGTGAAAAAGAACGTTTGAAACATATGGAGCCGAAAGTTCAAGAAAAAGTCATCAGAGAAGTTGTGATTCCGGAAACAATCACGGTGGCTGAACTTGCAAACCGTATGAGTGAAAAAGGGGCGGCCGTTGTGAAGGTTTTGATGAAACTTGGTATGATGGTGACGATTACCCAAACAATTGATGCGGATACGGCAGAATTGGTTGTTGAAGAATTGGGACATAAGGCAAAACGTGTTGCTGAATCTGATGTGGAAGATATCTTGAAAAAAGAAGAGGATGCACCACAAGATTTGATGCCACGTTCACCGGTTGTGACTGTTATGGGTCACGTTGACCATGGTAAAACATCTTTGTTGGATGCTTTGCGTTCTTCAAATGTGGCCGATGGCGAATCTGGTGGAATTACGCAACATATCGGTGCTTATCAGGTGATGCTTTCTGAAGGTCAAAAGGTTACCTTTATTGATACACCGGGTCACGAAGCTTTTACGGCAATGCGTGCTCGTGGGGCAAAGGTGACAGACTTGGTTGTTTTGGTTGTTGCAGCAAATGACAGTGTTATGCCACAAACAATTGAAGCTATTCACCACGCAAAAGCTGCCGGTGTTCCGATTGTTGTTGCTATTAACAAAATTGATGTTCCGGGAGCAAATCCGCAAAAAGTTCGAACCGATTTGTTGCAACACGATGTGGTTGTTGAATCAATGGGTGGAGAAGTGTTGGATGTTGAAGTATCAGCAAAAAAACGTATCAATTTGGATAAATTGATTGAAACCATTTTATTGCAAGCTGAGGTTTTGGATTTGAAGGCTTCTGCAAAAAGAACGGCAGAAGGTGTTGTTGTTGAAGCCCGTATGGACAAAGGACGTGGCTCTGTTGCAACCGTTTTGATTCAAAAAGGAACATTAAATGTTGGCGATATCTTTATTTCCGGTCAAGAATGGGGTCGTGTGCGTTCACTCTTTAATGATAAAGGACAACGTGTGGATAAAGCGTTACCATCTCAACCGGTTGAAGTGATTGGGTTGCAAGGAACACCGGCAGCCGGTGATGATTTTGTTGTGGTTGATTCTGAAGCACAGGCAAGAGAAATTTCCGCCTATCGTCAAAGAAAAGCTCGTGAACAATTGCAGGTGAAAACAATGAGCAGTGCCGAACACTTGTTGGCCAAAATTAAAGCTGGTGAAATTAAAGAGTTGCCGGTGTTGATTAAAGGGGACGTTCAAGGGTCTGTTGAAGCATTGAACGGAATTCTTTCAAAAATTGCTAATAATGAAGTTAAAGTTCATGTGTTACATAGCGCTGTTGGTGCCATTAATGAATCTGATGTGACTTTGGCTCGTGCTTCAAAAGCAATCATCATTGGGTTTAATGTTCGTGCCAATCCGACGGCTCGTGAAATGGCAAAACGGGATGGTGTGGATATTCGTTATTATTCCATTGTTTATGATGTTGCAGATGATATGAAACAAGCGGTTGCCGGATTGCTTGAACCTGAATTTAAAGAAAAGATTTTGGGTTATGCAGAAGTCAGACAAGTTATTTCCATCTCCAAAGTCGGTAAAATTGCGGGTTGTATGGTTAAAGAAGGGCTTGTTAAACGTGGAGCAAAAGTCAGATTGTTGCGTGATTCTGTTGTGATTTATACAGGAGCACTCAGCCAACTCAAACGATTCAAAGATGACGTTAAAGAAGTTCGTGAAAATTATGAATGTGGCATGAGTTTTGAAAATTATGATGACATTAAAGTTGGCGATATGATTGAATGTTTTGAAATGGAAGAAATTGCCGTCAAACTCGATTTTGATGTATAGGAGATAAAATGAAACATATGGAAAAAGGTCAATCAAAAGCCCCAAGTCAACGGCAACTTCGTGTGGCGGAAGAAATTCGTCATGTGATTGCAAAAATGCTTTCACAAGATGAGCTTTTTATTGAAGGGTTGAAGCCGGCATTCACTATGATTACACAGGTGACAATTTCTCCGGATTTGTCATATGCGACGGCATTTGTTGAAACAATCGGTGAAACGGATGTTGATGAACAAATCAAGCTTTTAAATTTGCATAAAGGGGCATTTCGCTATCGTGTCGGAAAATCGGTTCGTCTTCGCATTGTGCCAGATATTATTTTCAAAGCGGATAAACGTTTTGCCGTTTCAGAACATATCAATCAGCTTTTAAATACCCCGCAAGTCAGAGCGGATGTTGAAAAAGAAATTGAAGAAGAGTTTTAATTTGAATGGCAAAAATTGTTAATCAAATTAATGGTTGGATTATTATTGATAAGCCGTATGAGATGGGCTCAACAACAGTGGTGAACCGTCTTAAACGGCTTTTACATCCTTCAAAAATCGGACACGCCGGAACATTAGATCCTTTGGCAACAGGTGTGCTTCCGATTGCACTTGGTCAGGCAACAAAAACAATTCCCTATGTGATGGATGGTGAAAAGGTTTATCAATTTGAAGTTTCGTGGGGAAAAGAAACTTCAACGGATGATTTGGAAGGGGAAACAGTTTTTGAAAGTGCAAAACGCCCGACAAAAGAAGAAGTTGAAAATATTTTGCCCGAATTTACGGGTGAAATTACTCAAGTTCCCCCTCTTTATTCGGCGATTAAAATCAATGGTGAACGAGCCTATGATTTGGCAAGAAAAGGCGTTGATGTTGAGTTGAAATCACGTTTAGTTACGATAAAAGAGCTCAAAATTTTGTCGTACAGTGAAGAAAAAACGCTTTTTGAAGTCACTTGTTCAAAAGGAACGTATGTTCGATCTTTGGGGCATGATATGGGTCGAAAACTCGGATGTTATGGTTATATCACACTTTTGAGGAGAACAAAATGTGGTCCTTTTTCGCTTAACCATTCGATTTTACTTGAAAAATTCGAAAAAGAAGAGTATAATACATCGAATTTGCCACTTATCGGTATTTTAACCGCACTGGACGACATCTTGGTGCTGGCTGTAGATAGCGAAATGGCAAGTATGTTGAGACAAGGCAAAGCGCTTAAAGCCAAAGCTGTTTGTAATAATCAAAATTTTCAAATGGGGCAGGTGATAGCATTAGCATTGGATCAAGAACCAATTGCGCTGGTGAAATATGAAAAAGGGTTGTTCAAACCGTTTCGTGTTTTTCCGGCGGAAAATTAACTTAATATTTAAGAAAGGAAAATAACGATGTCGCTTTCAAAAGAAATGAAAAAGCAAATTATCACGGATTATGCAATCAAAGACGGTGACACAGGGTCACCTGAAGTTCAAGTTGCAGTTTTGACGGCAAAAATCAACTATTTGTCAGAACATATGAAATCAAATACACATGATCACCATTCAAGACGTGGTTTGTTGAAAATGGTTTCAAATCGTCGTCGTTTGCTTGCTTATTTGAAGAAAGATGATGAAACTCGTTACAACGAACTCATCAAACGTTTAGGTTTGCGTAAATAACCAATGATTTTAAAAGGGGGTCATCAAGGGATGGTCCCCTTTCAAGACTTAAAAATGGGTTTTAAGTCTTTATGTATGTATGAAGGAAAAGAAAATGACAATTTTTAAAACATTTAAGAAAGAAATCGTTTGGGGGGGAAAGACACTTTCCATTGAAACAGGAAAAATCTCACGTCAAGCTGATGGTGCCGTGATTGTTCGTTATGGGGATACAATGGTTCATGCGGCCGTTTGTGCCAGCAAAAAATCACCGGATACATTTGAAGATTTTATTCCGTTAACAGTTAACTATATTGAAAAAAGCTATGCAGCCGGTCGCATTCCTGGGGGATTTTTCAAACGCGAAGGTAAACCGTCTGAAGCTGAAATTTTGACATCTCGTTTAATTGACCGCCCGATTCGTCCTTTGTTTGTCAAAGGATTTAATAATGAAACACAAGTGACGGTGACATTGCTTAGTCATGATTTGAAAACACAACCGGATATCATTGCCATGATTGGTGCTTCTGCTGCCTTAACAATTTCTGGCATTCCGTTTTTGGGTCCGATTGCCGGGGCCAGAGTTGGGTATGTTGATGGCGAATATGTTTTGAATCCGGATTTGGATTTGATTAAATCAAGCAAATTGGATTTGGTTGTTGCCGGAACAAAAGAAGGCGTTTTGATGGTTGAATCTGAAGCTCAAGAACTTTCAGAAGAAACAATGCTTGGTGCCGTTGCTTTTGGGCATGACAGCATTAAACCGGTTATTGATATGATTATTTCTTTGGCTGAAGAATGTGCAAAAGATCCGTGGGAAGTGAAAGAAGAACCGGCTGAATATGCAACAGTTCGTGCTGAAATTTTGGCCAATTTGGGTGAAGAACTCAAAGAGGCATATCACATTCACAACAAATTGGATCGTTTGAACAAAGTGAACGAAATTCGCGAAAAAGCTCATGCCTTGTTTGTTGAAAGAGAAGCTGAAGATGCCATTTGTGACAAAGTCTTCCATGAACTTGAAGCACGAACAGTTCGTGATATGGTTTTAGAAACCGGATTAAGAATTGATGGCCGTGACACAAAAACAATCCGTGTGATTGAAACGGAAGTAAATGTGTTGCCAAAAACACACGGGTCTGCATTGTTCACTCGTGGTGAAACACAAGCTCTTGTGACTGCAACGCTTGGAACAGGCGAAGATGAACAAATCATTGATGCTTTGCAAGGCGAATATAAAGAACACTTTATGTTGCATTATAACTTTCCGCCGTATTCTGTTGGTGAAGTTGGTCGCTTGGGATCTCCGGGGCGCCGTGAAATCGGTCATGGAAAACTCGCTTGGCGTGCCATTCATCCGATGTTGCCAAGTAAAGAAGAATTCCCATATACGTTGCGTGTTGTTTCGGAAATTATGGAATCAAACGGTTCCTCTTCAATGGCAAC
>JAZNVO010000283.1:0-2539 GCA_045592885.1 Alphaproteobacteria bacterium | reverse complement strand
TATATTATTGAGTATGGTGTTACTAAGCGGGTGTATAAAAGAAAATAAGGCAACTGTTCCTTTATATTCCGTGACTAATAAAAATATGGGGATTGTGACTCTTCAAGAAAACGATAACGGAGTTGAATTTTTGGTTGACCTATATGATATTCCAAAAGGGTCTCATGGTTTTCATATTCATGAATTTGGTAAGTGTGAGTCCTCTTTTATAGAGGGAAAAGAAATTGCTTTTGGTGGAGCAGGGTCCCATTATGATCCGGATGAAACAAAAAAGCATTTGGGCCCGAATAAAAACGGACATAAGGGAGATTTACCTATTTTGATAGCTGATTCAAATGGAGAAGTTAAAACAAGATTTTATAAAAATGAGATCACCTTGAATGAACTTAAAGGAAAATCCCTTATTCTTCATAAAGGAGGCGATAATTACTCCGATACACCGCTTCCATTAGGCGGGGGCGGTGAAAGAATTGGGTGTGGTGTGATAAAATAATGACGGGCGTTGGCGATAAAGTATATCTAAAAATGATATATCTTCTTTGCGCGTTATATCATTTTTTGTTTTTTATCTGCATTCATAAACAAGGTTAATGGGCCTGTCTCCTTTAGGCAGAACCACGCGGTCCAATTTTTCAAAGCGTCCGGAACATTGCTTGTAAGCTGATTGATAACATTTGCCCAATGTTTCGCAAGTTGTTTCAAATGTTCCGTAACCGTAATCATTCGTATAAAGCTCTTTATTATTTGAGGAACAAGCTGAAAGGAACAAAAGGGGGATAAGAATATATTTTTTCATCGGTTAGTTCTCCTTTAAGGTATTTGGTTTCGAATAGTTGTTTCATTTATTTGAAGATAGCGATAAGAGTTTTTCATAAAAGTTTGAATATTTGGTGAATTCAGATATATTTCTTTTAGTGTATCTAAAAGAGGGGTGTTTTGAATTTTAATATTATAAAAGTATTCATAAGCAGGTTTATCCAAATCTTCTTGCGCATAGAGAGTGTTTAATTTCGTGTTTTTTATTAATGTATCAATCACCATTTCGCTTAAAAGCCACTTAAGGTGAGGGGTTTCATATTCTTGTTTGTTATCATTAAAATAATTTTGCCAAACATAAAACCAAACGAAGTGAGTTATTTCATGAATGCTCATATTTAAGAATTGTTTGGGTCCAAATTTATAAAAGAGGGAATAACTCTGTTTTTTAAGATATCTGGGGCAAATCGGGTTAAGGGAAATATAAGCCTTCATATTATTGAAAAGAGGTTGAGAGTTAAGATTAAAGATTTCGGAAAATATCATGGTCAGCTTATTTTTATATTGCACCCATTGCTGGGCATAGATTTCAACTTGCTGATTGAATTTGTCTTGCTCTTTATCGTATATATACGACAGTTGCTCTGATAAATATTCTTTTCTTTTTTTCCAAGAATCATATAATCCTTTTTCTTTATCAAGTTCAGGATAAACTTCAAATAATTGCCCTTTCCAAACTAAGGGTTGATCATCAGTTTGAAACAAAAGTGTTTCTTGAATGGTTTTTTCTTTTTCCATAATCAAAACGGATAAATCCATACCTTAATCTCCTTATAATTAAGTATATACTCAAAAAGGAGCATAATTGCAAACAGATTATTATTCTTTTATATGGTCATTTTTAATTTGCGGTAAATCAAATCTTAATTGATATTTACTGACAATATCCATAGAGTAGGGAACACTTTTATTTAGCAAATCTTGAAAAAGGTTATTTAATATTTTATGGCGTTGGCTTTCTTTTGAATTCCCCCACACATTTAAACAACACCCAAAAGCTTCACTTTCATTACTTTCATTAAATCGAAGGATATGCATGTTATCAAATGAAAAAAATGAAGGGACTTTATCATTGTCAAGTGTAACGATTCTAACGTTTGCTTTTTTACCGGTTAAGTCTTTTAATTTCGGGTGGGTTTCATTGAAATATGAATCTGTTTCAAAAGGCATGGCTTCATGAAGTTTGTCATTTGCCAAAACGTCATTTGAAACGATTAAAGTCGTCTTATCGGACCAATCTACTGTTTCATTTAAAAGAGGGTAAAGTTTATCAAAATCCTCTTTATTTAAAAAGATATTCACTTTTTTGCCTTTATGATCATATAATAAGACGGCTAATGTATAAATAGCTTGCTCATTTTCATAAGGAATGTTAAATAAATCCGATTTTCCTTTTCTGATAAATGACCTGATTGTTTGAGTCAGTTTATTGATGTCATTTTGTTGCATTTAAATACTCCGTATAAAGACATAAAACTATATCAAAATGTTTCTTTTCTGTCAAGATAAAAGGAATAAAGCGTTGGCGACAAGGAGTGTTTATTTTGTTAAAAACGATTGACAAAAGTTATAAAATCAGATAATCTTTGACCTATATAAATTTGAATGGGAATTAATATAATGTTAGGCCATATATTTAAAAAGAAAAAGCAAAATTCTGAAGAACAAAAGAAAGATGAAGAGTCTAATATAGATACCTTTCTTAAAAAATCGGTTCAAGAAA
>JAZNVO010000282.1:0-3806 GCA_045592885.1 Alphaproteobacteria bacterium | reverse complement strand
AGCTTTAAATCCCATTTTGTCTTTGAACGCTTTGAGCTCTTTGTCCAACCTGTTGAGAGGCAATTCTTCTTTTTGAAACTTGTTTTTTGGCTGCCTCTTTAATCAACTGCGCCATTTTTTTATTTCCGGATTTCATAACATAATGATAAGCATCAATCCCTTGATTATCTTTAATTAAAACATCCGCCCCATTCATAATCAACTCTTGAAAGATAACCGGATCTTTTCTTTCAATGGCAATCATCAAGGCTGTTTTTCCCTCCTTATTTTGCATATTAATGTTAGCCCCCGCTTGCAATAAACGTCTGACAATATCCTTGCGTTTACAATCAACCGCAGTCATCAAAGCCGTCCATCCGTCCTCATCTTGTATATCAAGAGTGGCGCCTTTATCAATCAAGGTTTGAACAATTTCTTTTCGATTTTCCTGAGAAGCAATCTTCAAAGCCGTCAATCCGTCATGATTTTGCATATCAAGATTGGCGCCTTTATCAATCAAGATTTGAGCAATTTCTTTTTCCCCTTCATACGCCGCCAACATCAAAGCCGTCCATCCGTCCTTCTCTTGTATATCAATATGAGAGCCTTTATCAATCAAGATTTGAGCAATTTCTTTTTCCCCTTCATACGCTGCCACCATCAAAGCCGTGTATCCTTCCTCATCTTGCATATCAAGAGTGGCGCCTTTTTCAATCAAGCTTTGGGCAATTTCTTTTTGGTTATTTTCAACAGCAATCTTCAAAGCCGTCAATCCGTCATGATTTTGCATATCAAGAGTGGCGCCTTTATCAATCAAGATTTGAGCAATTTCTTTTTCCCCTTCATACGCCGCCAACATCAAAGCCGTGTATCCGTCCTCATCTTGCATATCAAGATTGGCACCACCTTTTATCAAGCTTTGGGCAATTTCTTTTTGGTTATTTTCAACAGCAATCATCAAGGCCGTCTGCCCCTTCTCATTTTCTATCTCAAGGTTGGCACCATTTTCAATCAAGCTTTGAGCAATTTCTTTTTGCCCGTCACTGGAAGCCTTCATCAACGGCGTCCATCCGTTATATTTAACAAAATTCACATCAGCCCCCGCTTGAATCAATTTTTTTGCATTCTTTTGATCTCGATTTTCAACAGCTTCAAATAAAGCATCACCGGCTATTTCTTTTATCTTTGACAACTCTTCAATTATAGTTTCTAAATCTCTGTTTTGACTCTCTGTTATTAATTGTTTGTTCATCTTTTTGCCTTTATCCGTTACCTTTTTTTTAAACTTTTCTTAAGCTCTAAATCCCATTTTGCCGCCCGGGGTTTTGCGCCATTCCAACTCGTTGAGAAGCAACTTTTCTTTTTAAAAGCCCTTCTTTCACCGCCTCTTGAATTCTTCTTGCAATTAAAAGATTGCCTTTGATCATCGCTTTATTAAAGGCATCCTGCCCGTTTTCATCTTTTTTCAAAACATCAACCCCTAAATTAATCAACCGACTCACTTGAGCATCATCATTGTTTTCAATGGCAATGAAAAGCTCTTTTTCAAGGTGTTGTTGGTCTTTTTCTTGTTGGCAAGCAGCCTTAATGACCATATTTTTGAGGCGATCGTTCATAGTGTATCGAGCCCAATCGAATGCACTATGCCCGCTCGCATCTTTTTGCCTGATATCAGCACCGACTTGAATCAAAATTTCGGCAAGGGCTATATCTGAATTTCTGACAGATTGAGCAACCATCAAATACCCCTTTGCATCCGCTTTGTTTGGATTAGCGCCCTTTTCAAGCAACAATTTCATCATCTCTTTTTGGCGAGACATATATGCGCCTTGAAGCGGGGTTAATCCTTCAAAAGAAGGCTCATCCACTTTGGCACCGGCCTCAATCAACTTTTGGGCCATCTCTATCCATCCGTTCACCGCCGTGATATAAAGCGGTGTTGTCCCGTGTTCATCTTTTGCATTCACATCAGCCCCATTTTCAATCAAAAAAGAAGCAATTTCCTGATCGTTTTTATTTAAAAATTCATGAAGCGGTGTATCCAAAAACAAATTTTTGGCATTCACATCAGCGCCCGCTTCTATCAAACTTTTAACGATAGTATATCTGTTCATATCGTTCATTTCTTTTGCTTGTTGGGGCCCTAAATGAAAATAAGAAACAGATTCCGACCCTCTTGTATTTTTTGAAGCCACATGAAGCGCCGTGTTCAACCGTTTATCCCGCCGGTTGACATCCGCCTTCAATTCCAATAATTTTTTCACCTTTAAAAAACTACCCTCTCGCGCCATTGTGATCAAAATCGTTTCACCGTCAGAACCGCCTTGCGCATTGATATCGTTTCTATATTGCCTGAAAATGGCGTGTCCCAAATCATCCGCATCACAAGATAAAGCCACACTTTTATAAGATCGATATTGATCTTGATAACTATATTGAAACGAGCTTAAAATGGATTCAGCTTCTTTTTGATGACAATGTCTTGCAATTTGTTCGGCATTGAAACAATGAAACCGCGCGTCCCGATTGTAACTGACTTGATATAAAGAAGCCCCTGACTCAATCAAAAAAGGCAAAACTTTTGTGCTCCCATGAACAGCAGCAATCATCAAACAGGTCAAATCATCTTCATTTTTTGCATAAAGATCAACGCCTTGACAAACAAGTTCTTGAACTTTTTCAAGATCATCTTCGGCTACTTTCTTAAAAAAATCATTTTGTATATCCGTCATTTTGCCCATTCTCCTTATGTTTTTTTTATTCTCTTTCGTCTTGTAACTGCGTATTTTGATTTTTCATTTTTAAAGAAGATTGAAGAGCCCTTCCCCCTCTTTGATGAGAAGCAACTTTTCTTTTATGAAATTGTTTTTTCACATTTTCTTCTATCATACGGGCAAGGGTCAAGTCGCCTTTTTTCATAACATAGTTATAAGCATCTAACCCCTCGTTGTCTTTAATCAAAACATCCGCCCCTTTGATAATCAAATAAGAAGCAATGTCAATCTTGTCGTGTTTCAAAGCAATCATCAAGGCCGTGTTATTTTCATAATTCACAAGATCCAAATCCGCGCCACTTGAAACCAATTCTTGAACCTGATGAAACGACCCATAACGTGTGGCCAGCATTAAGGCCGTCTCTTTTTTATGTTTCTCTTGAATATCAAGATTGGCCCCTGCTTCAATTAACATGACTAAATTTTCAAAACAATCTTTATTTTGAGAGGCCAACATCAAAGCCGTACATCCATTCTTATTTTGAGCATCAAGATTGGCACCTTTTTCAATTAACTTTATGAAATTTTCAAAAGTGTCTTGCTGTTGAGAGGCAATTTGAAGCGCCGTCCATCCATTCTTATTTTTCAAATTAAGATCAGCACCGGCTTGAATCAAACTTTCGGCAATTTCTTTTGTATCATTATGTTGAGAAGCAAACATCAACGCCGTCCATCCATTACTGTTTTGCACATCAAGAGTGGCTCCGGCACTAATGAGTGCATGCGCAATCTCTTTTCTTCGATTTACAATAGCAATCATCAAAGCCGTCTGTCCTTCATTATCTTGTATATCAAGAAAGGCGCCTTTTTTAATAAGAACATTTACATGCTCAACTAAGCCTCTACTGGTGGCAATCATCAAAGCTGTCTGTCCTAATGAATTTTGATGATTGATATCAGCGCCTTTTTCAATTAACTTTGTGAAATTTTCAAAAGTGTCTTGTTGCTGAGAGGCAATTTGAAGCGCCGTCCACCCCTCATTTTCTTGTATATCAAGAGTGGCGCCCGCCTCAATCAATGCCTCAAGAATCTCTTTTTTGTCATTATATTGAG
>JAZNVO010000281.1:0-1911 GCA_045592885.1 Alphaproteobacteria bacterium | reverse complement strand
CAACTGATTTGGGGGAAGTATATATTTTTTTAAAAACAATATTTTTTTGCGGTAATTTTTCTTTTTGAAAGATGAAAGAATCTTTTTTCAAAGGCATTTCTTTTTGAACGGAAGAAATGGGTGTTGGCTTTTTGATAAGTTTTTGAGGTGTATAGCACGAAAAAGAGAAAAAAACGAAAAAGACAAAAAGAAGTGTTCCCATTATTGTCTTTTTTGAAGGGGACAGAGTGATTGGCGGAACTTGGCCATAAAGATTTTCTTCTTTGTTTCCTTTTAAAAACAGACAAAGAAGAAAAACAAAACTTTGAATGAGAAATAAAATTAAAATTATTTCAATGAGAATGCCTCCGGATATTAATTTTTCTCCTTTCGAATCAGCAAGAAATGCCTTGAAATTCAAAAATGGTAATAAAAAAAGGAACAAAAGGAAGGGTAACAAAGTGAATCCCGCATTTTTGTTCAAATCATGCAACCTTCTGATTAATAATGCTGGAAGCGGGAGGAGGGGCAAAATACAAGAAATAAATTGCCAGCCCGGTTTAAGGGGAACAAATTTAAAGAAAACAAAAAAAGCCGTTTCAATCAAAAGCAAAAATAACAGATAAGCAATCAAATTTTCTTTTGATTCCCGCGAGGATAAAATGAATGTTTTTTTGATTATTTCTTTAACGATATTGAAAAAAAGCTTGAAAACTGTTGGCATTGAAAGTCTCTTTTTTTTATTAATAAGGTTCATTTTGAAACATTAAAAGCGAGAGTTTGAAAAAGAATAATTTTGTCTTTTTAAAACAACTATCGGTGTATTGTGAGCAATTTTTGTTTTGGTTAAATATGTTGCAATATATCTGTTTTGAGATTTTTGAACTTCTTTTTCATCAAATCCTGCAAATATAAAAGGGGAAAAAGCCGGATGAATAAAGGCCGGTAATTTTGAAAGACGTATATAGGTGATTTTTTGTGAATAATGAATGGTTTGAAGTGGGGTTTCTCTTAAGTCTGCTGTTCTTATATTAAGATTGGGAGGTAATTCGGTGATTTTTGTTTTTTTTGCCTTGAGGGTATCTGTTTTTAAGCTTTGGGGCAGGCTTTGAATGTCTGTTTCTGAAATAATTAATTCTTCACAGGAAAGATTTTCCGGTAATTTTGTAACGATAGAGTTGCTGATGTTGATTCGTTTGGCAGTTATATCGGCGGGCAATTCTTTTAAACGGGCGTTTTGAGCTTCCAATGCCTCAAAGGTGGTGCCGTTTGGTAATTGGGATAAAGCGGTTGTCCTGTTCATTAAAAGCCACTCATAATGCAAGGAGGGAATGGTTGAAATGCTTGTTCCCGAAATGTCAAGGCCTTTGACGGATAAACGGGATGGTAATTTTTTTAAATTGGAACAGTTTTTAAGAATAAGGGCCGTCAAAGTCATATCATCTTGCAAAAATTGAACGGGCGTGTTTGACAGATCCAAATAATCGGTGACCTTTACGTTTCTTAAATCGCTTATTTTTGTTCCTTTTGCATTTAAAGTATTTAATGTTAAGGAGGGCAATTTTTCAATTCTTGAATTGATGATTGATAAATGTTGAACAAAAAGCTCGTTTGGAATCACCGATAAATTAGGGGTTTCTAAAACAAGTTCTTTTGTTTTGATGTTCTTTGGTAAGACGGTTAAATTTTTTCCGTTTAATGTTAATTTATCTTCCGTTTCAATAAGAGAAGAAAGATGAAGAGAATTATCACATTCAATCAGCGATAATTCATTGGTTTTGAACCCTCTTTCATCAATCAAAGAAAGATCTGAAGCAAAAAGAGTGACGGCTTTGGCTCTCACACCACTTAAATTAAGGTTTTTTGTGTCTTTAGCATAAATAATTTTGGTGTAAAGATATGTTTTTCCCTCTGTTTGTGAGAGGGTATAAG
>JAZNVO010000280.1:0-3398 GCA_045592885.1 Alphaproteobacteria bacterium | reverse complement strand
ATTTTGGACCTTGTTTTTTTGCCTTAGGTTTCGCTTTTGGTTTACCTTTAGCTTGTTTCTTTTCCATAATCTTTGCTTTTTTCTTAAGAGAGGCTCTTTCTTTTGCTTTTTCAGCATAAGGGTTTTCTCTTTTTCTCATGTGAATGCGAATGGGAACGCCCATTAAGCCATATTCTTCTCTTAATCCGTTTGAAAGATATCTTAAATATGATTCCGGTAATTGATCGGGATTACTTGAAAAGATGACAAAGGTTGGCGGTCTTTTTGAAACCTGAGTCATATATTTCATTGGAATTCGGCGACCGTTGCTTGCAACCGGTGTCGGGTGCGCTTGAGTCATGGTTTGCAAAAACGTGTTGAGTTTATGAGTTGGCACACGTTTGTTCCAAAGATGATAAAGATCAAAAACATCACTCATCAATCGATCAAGTCCATACCCCGTTTTGCCGGAAATTGTATGAACCGGAATGCCTTTAACTTGTTGTAAAGACTCAACCAATTTTTCTTTTAAGCGATTTAAAACTTGTTGCGGATTTTCAATGGAATCCCATTTGTTAAGTGCGATTAAAAGACATCTGCCTTCATTTAAAACTTTTGAGGCAATAATCAAATCTTGCTTTTCCATTGGTACATTGGCATCAAGAACCAAAATAACAACTTCGGCAAAATCAATGCTGGTATTGGTATCTTGAGCGGAAATTTCTTCCACTTGGTTGGTGACTTTTCCGCGTTTTCTTAAACCGGCGGTGTCCGTTAACAAAATGTCATGACCTCGCCAATTCCAAGGAATTGTAATCGCATCTCTTGTCACGCCGGCTTCAGGTCCCGTCAATAATCTTTCTTTGCCGAGTAATTGATTCACCAATGTTGACTTGCCTACATTAGGGCGCCCGACAATGGCAAGTTTTAACGGACGATTTTTGGGTTCTTCTTCTTTTGTTTCTTCGTCCTCAAAAGAAAAATCATCCTCCTCATCCTCTTCATCTTCTTTCGGCGGGTTGATAAGTGTTTTAAGTTCTTGATATAAATCGCTGATACCTAAACCATGTTCGCCTGAAATTTTAAGCGGAGAGCCAAGCCCTAAAGCATAAAAATCTCCGGTATGTTGTTGGCCTTCTGCCTTATTGGCAAGCAAAATAACGGGTTTATCCACCATGCGCAATTCGGTTGCCATTTTTTCATCTAAAGTGGTTAATCCGCTTCTGGCATCTACAACAGCCAAAATAATATCGGCTTCTTCAATGGCCATTTGTGTTTGGCGCCACATTGCTTTGGCTAAGCTTGAAGAATCCTCAAGACCGGCCGTATCAATGACTTTGAAAGAAATATCGCCTAAAGTCGCTGTTCCTTCTTTCCTATCACGAGTGACGCCCGGTTCGTCATGAACAATGGCAAGCTTTTTTTTGCAAAGCCTGTTAAAAAGTGTTGATTTTCCGACGTTTGTTCTTCCTACAATAGCAACTGTTTTCATCTTTTTCCTTTATTGATACATAACTAAATCGGCTTTATCCGTATAAATCAAAACCCCGTTATCATAACAAATGGGTGTTGCAAACGGCTTATCCGAAACTTCTTTTGAAATTTCTTCTCCCGTTTTCATGTCGAAAATAATCCTGTCCCCTTCGCCTGAAAAGATAAACAAACGATTGTTTGCCATCACCGGCGTGAACCATTGAACTTGTTTTTGTGTTTTGCTGTATAAGTCTTTTTCCCAAATGAGATTACCGTTATATTTATTAAGGGCAACAACGGTATCTTTGTTGGTGATCATAAACAAGGTATCACCCGAAATAACAGGCGTTGATTGCCCTCCGATTGGTTGTGTAAAAATGGCTTCACCCGTTTCCAATTGAAAGGCACCCATCTGGTGAGCATTACCGATTAAATAAACAACCTGTCCTTCAATAACGGGGGAAGCTAAAACATGTCCTAAATCGGCAATTTTGTTAAATGTGCGATAAGACAACAACATATTTGACCATTTAGGTTCACCTGTTTTGACATCAAAAGCAATGATTTCCCCTGTTGAAAACGGCACAACAATTGTGTTTTTTGCCACAGCTGGAATTCCCATGCCAAGCAAGTTTGTTTCCGGTTCCATATTTTTGTAATTCCATACTAACGATCCGTCTTTGATATTCAAAGCAAGCAATTCGTTATTTGCAGACAAGACAAATAATTTTTCATCATAAATCACCGGAGCAGATCGCAAGATTTTATTGGTGTCATTTTGCCAGATGATTTCTCCTTCCGGTTCAACGGCATAAATCACCCCATCACCTGAAACAGCATAAATAAGTCCTTTGTAATAAGCAAGGCCAATGCTGGCTACGGCGGGCAAATCTTTTGTATCCCTTAAATGAATATCCCAAATTACGTCACCGGTTTTGCTTGTTTTTGTTAAACGCAACTGACTGTCCAATGTATAAATCATATCTTCATGAATTACTGGAGCGGGTAGGTGTATGAAACTTGAGGAAATGCCTTCGCCAACGTTTTCATCCCAAGCTTTTTGTTGCCATCCGCTGATTTTTGCATGAGGAATTTTATTTTTTTCGTTTTGATTCAAAAAATGCCATTTTGAAATGGTTTCTCCTTCAGATAAAACAACTTTATCTGTTGATTTTGGGATCACATGGTTTTCAAGCTTTGTTTGAATGGCTACGCGTCCTTCTTTTGGGGCTTCTTTTTTTGTTTGAGCACATCCACAAGTTAAAAGCGCAAAAGCACAAACGGCAAAAACAAGATGTTTCATAAAATCTCCTTTTTTTATAAGCCGGATAAAAGCATATTCATCCGATCGGTTGCGTTTGGTGTTAAATTAGGGTTTAACACGGCATCTTGCAATGTTTTCTTTGCTTCTTCTTTTTGGTCTTGTTTTAAAAGAAGAGCTACTTTTAATTCTGTTGCGGCTGCAAAATAGGCACTGTTTTGATTTAAAAGCGGAGTCAATAATGAGAGGAGTTCATCCGCGTTTTTTGTTTCAACCTGATGACCAATATAACTTAAAAGAGCTATGTTTTTCAAAGCTTCGGGTGCCTCTTTTGTGTCAATGACTTTTTTAAGTGTTTGTAAGGCTTCATTTTTATTTTCTTGGGATAAAAAGATACCGGCTTTTTTAAGTTCGGCAAGATATTTATAATCCGTTTTAGCACTTTGGGTTAAGATGTTTAATTCTTTAACAGCTGTTTCTTTTTCCCCTTTTGCATTCAACACCGTTGCATTTTCAAATATATTTGATTCTTTTAATTTGACACCTTCATACCAAGAGCGATACATTTCTGTTCCCCCGACTGTTACAACAACGGCCAAAACACCTCCAATGATCAAAAATCGATATTTGTTCCAAAAGTTCATCAATCTTTCTTTTTGGAGTTCTTCTTCAACTTCACGGTCTA
>JAZNVO010000279.1:0-11900 GCA_045592885.1 Alphaproteobacteria bacterium | reverse complement strand
ATCATCCCGAAGACCATCTGCAATATCCGTAAAACAATAAAAATCGATTTCATGCGAAGTGTTTCTCTTGACCATAGAACACAAATTATTCACGTCTTTTGCCGTATAAAATGTACCCCATTTAATGCATATCACATTATATTTTGCCATATGTACTCCTTATAAAAAAGGTTATCAATAAATAAAAAACTAACACCTTTTTTATGTTTTGGCAAGCAGATTTTTCGTCAAGCTAAATGCGAACCAAATGAACTTCAATTAATGGTTTTTTGCCGTAAAACTCTTTCAAAAACCGGCGAACAGCCGTTCTGACAGCATTTTCAGCTAAATCATCCCGAACGGCATCCGTTTGTAAAAGAGCAACTTCAGCAACAATTTCCTTTTTCAATCTCTCTTCATCTTCGGCACCGGATTCAATTAACCCAAATGATGAAATTTTCGGTGTTCCCAGAACAACACCCTCTTCATTTAAAACAAGCGTCACAACCAAAGTGCCATCTTCGATCATTTTACGCCGTTTTCTGATCACTTCAGCACCAAGAGACAAAATCTTTTTGCCATCAACGGCTAAAATACCACTTTCAACTTCACCAAGAATAACCGGCTTTTCACTCAGTTTCAAAACTTCACCATCTTCTAATGCAAATGCATATTTTGCCCCCCATTTCAAAGCCAACGCCACATGTTCATTAAGTTCTCTTGCTTCTCCATGCACAGGCAAGGCAATTTTCGGTTTAATCCATTTATACATTTGTTGCAAATCTTTTCCGGAAAAGTGACCGGAAACATGAATGTCAGCATCTTTATTCGTTATGATTTCAACATCTTTTGTTTTGAACCGTTTTTGAAGAAGTGCAATTGCTTTTTCATTTCCCGGAATAATTCTGGAAGAGAAAATAACCACATCTCCCGGTGCAAAGAAAACACTGTTTTTTTGTGGTGTTAAAGCCGATAAATTACTTAAAGCTGATCTTGGTTCACCTTGTGATCCCGTGCAAATAAATAACACAGATCCTTTGGGTTGTTCCAATGCCTCTGATTCAGACAAAAATTCCGGCACATCATCAAAATAACCGCAAGCTCTCGCAGCTGCATCCATTCGCCACAAGCTACGCCCTAAAAGACAAACCTGTCGACCGTTTTTCTTTGCAGCAAAATAAATACTTTTAACCCTGCTGACATTGGATGCAAAACAAGCCACCGCGATTTGTTTTCCTTCATACTTTGAAATCAGTTTTTCAAGCTCTTTTCTCACATCCATCTCGGTCAATTTGTTTTCACCACTGAACACATTTGTTGAATCGCAAACAAGAGCCAAAACACCTTCTTTTCCGATTTCTTTTAATCGTTTTTCATCAGTTTTTTGATTCAAAACCGTATCAGGGATCAATTTCCAATCCCCCGTATGTAACACATGCCCCTTCTCTGTTCTGATACAAAGAGCATTACTTTCCGGAATGGAGTGACTCATTGAGATAAATTCCACCTCAAACGGTTTTAAATCAATCACGGAATTTAAATCACATACAGTTACTTCCGTTCTACCCAACAAAGAATTTTCAACCAATTTACTTTCAAGCAATTCCGAAGCAAACGGGGTCACATAAATCGGGCATTGTAAAGATCGCCACAAATGTCCGACAGCCCCCAAATGATCTTCATGTGCATGAGTGATTACCAATCCGACAATGTCTTTTTTGTTTTTTTCCAAAAACGAAACATCCGGCAATAACACATCAACACCGGGCAATCCGTCTCCTGGGAAACCGACTCCTAAATCAACAACAAGCCATTTGCCTTTGTAACCATAGGCAAAACAGTTCATCCCCACACCTGTTGCTCCACCGATGGGAACAAAAACAAAGTTTTCTTTTTCAATTACCACATCTTTTTTTTCTTCAATCATTCTTTTTTCTTTCATCTAAAAAAAATACGTCTCCTGCCATTATGTTTCGACAGCATAAATCTTTTGTTTTGATTTGAACGGCACCTTCATCCGTCAATCCGACAAATTCTCCCTTTATTTCTTCATTCGGCAAGCGAATGACAATTTCTTTTCCCACCCCTTTTGAATAGGTTAACCATTTTTCCTTTATAACAAAAAAACCTTTTTTTTCAAAAAGCTGAATATTTTCTTCCAATCGGGTCAAAATATTTTTTAAAAGCATTTCATTTGAAATTTTTCCATTTAACGAAGTTGTCGGATAAAGAACTTTTTCATTTGGGCTTTTTTGTGTATTAATGCCAACACCGACCACAACTTTATCGCCTAAATTTTCAAGTAAAATGCCCGCAACTTTTTTATCTTCAATCAAAACATCATTCGGCCATTTAATTTTTACCGAAAAATCTTTCAACGCTTCTGCAACACTTAACGAAACAACGAAAGAAAGCAAGGGTGTTTGATTTGTGTAACTTTTAAGAACCACAGAAAAAAACAAATTTCCTTCCAGTGAGAACCATTTTCTGCCCATTCGTCCTCTGGATTTTGTTTGCTCTTTAGCCACAACACAATCAGCCACCTGCAACTTTGCCGCCGTGTCATTAGTGCTCTCAACGCTTTCAAAAAAAATTAAATTCCATTTCATTTAAAGGAGCTTATAACATAAAATTAAAAAAAAAGAAAGAAAAACATTGATTTTATTTTTTTTTCGTTCGAAAATGAGCAAAATTTTCTTTAATCAGCCATAATAAAGGATAACAAAATGACAAAAGAAGAGCTCTTTGAAAATTTTTCATATTTTTCCGATTGGGAAGAAAAATACACCTATTTAATCGAGCTTGGCAATAATTTACCCCCCTTTGATGAAAAAGACAAAACAGAGGAAAACAAAATCCATGGATGTATGTCTCAAGTTTGGTTCACGCACAAAAAGAAAAACGGTCTTAATTATTTCAATGCCACAAGTGATGCATTAATTGTCAAAGGTCTTGAAGCTGTTTTGATTTTGCTTATCAATGAAAAAACAGATGAAGAAATTTCAAACTTAAACATTCATCAAATTTTTGAAGACCTTGGATTAAAAGATCATCTTTCACCAACCAGACGAAATGGCTTTTATGCCATGACAGAGCGGATTTTTTCTTTGATAAAAAAATAAAAAAACATCAAAAAAGACGCCCTTTTGCTTGACCCTTTAAGCAAAATGTGGTATCTTTTTTTTCAAAGTTATTTAAAAGGAAAAAAAATGAAAAATGCTTCTCATGTGTTAGCAAGAAAATATCGTCCTCAAGTTTTTGATGATTTGGTTGGTCAAGAAGCTCTTGTTCAAACATTTAAAAACGCCATTGAACACAACAGATTGGCACATGCTTATATGCTAACAGGTATTCGAGGTGTCGGTAAAACAAGTTCTGCCCGCATCATTGCCAAAGGATTAAACTGTATCGGCGAAGACGGCACTGGCAATATGACGGCAAACCCGTGTGGAAAATGCAAACATTGTTTAGAAATTGCTTCAGATTCACATATCGATGTTATTGAAATCGATGCCGCCAGTAACACTGGCGTTGATAACATTCGTGAGATCATCGAAAGTGCAAAATATAACCCTGTTTCCGCAAGATTCAAAATTTACATTATCGATGAAGTCCATATGCTTTCAAAAGCAGCCTTTAATGCCCTTTTAAAAACATTGGAAGAACCGCCTGAAAGAATCAAATTTATTTTGGCCACAACGGAAATCAGAAAAGTTCCGATTACCATCTTATCTCGTTGTCAGCGTTTTGATTTAAAACGATTAGATGAAGATATTTTGACAAAGCATCTTCAAAAAATTGCCGAAAATGAAAAAATCGAAGCACAAGAAGAAGCGCTTCGACTCATTGCCCGAGCAGGTGACGGCTCTTGCCGTGATTCTTTATCTTTGTTAGATCAGGCAATGACGCAATTTAATTATCATTTGGAAGCTAAAGATATCCGTCAAATGTTGGGAGTCACAGACAGAACCTGCCTGTTTGATTTATATCAAGCCATTATGAAAGGTGATATCAAATCAGCCCTTTCCTATCTTGAAACACAGCATGCCTCCGGTTCTGATCCGTTAATGACAGCTCAAGATTTGCTTTCTTTAACCCATTGGTTAACACGCATAAAAATTGCTCCGAATCTGGTTGAAGATAAAACTATTCCGGAAGCGGAACGAACCCGCGGTAAAGAAATGGCTGAAAACCTTTCAATGGCTTCCTTAACAAGTGCCTGGCAAATTCTGCTTAAAGGTTTAACAGAAATCAAAATGGCCGATAACCCCGTGATGGCGCTTGAAATGCTTTTGATTCGACTGGCTTTTTTAAGCGAAATACCATCATTAGGAACCTTGATCTCGGACATAAAAAAAAACACTATAACTCTCAATAACACCGAGACAAAACCTATATTAAGCCCCCAAAAAACAATTGTGCAAGAACAAAAACCAGAGGTTGTTTCACCCGTCACAACTCCCGCTCAGACCGTTTCTTCAACAACATCTCAAACGACCATCAAAACATTAAGCGATATTTCAAATTTAGCCAAACAACATAAGGAAAGATTGCTGGCATTCAATATTGAAAGTTATATTCGACCCATCAGCATTGAAAATGGGAAACTTGTTTGTGCTTTCACGTCAGATGCTCCCAGAGGTTTCAGTGCCGACCTTGCAAAATTTTTAACCGCAAAAACAGGGACACACTGGGAAATCTCCATCCAACAAGAGTCTTCAAGTCAAACTCTCAAAGAAAATAAAGCTGAACAAGCCGGCCTTATTTTAGATAACCTCAAACAAACAGAACCACTAAAAAGCGTTCTGACCGTTTTTCCAAAAGCAACCATCGGCCGAGTCAAAGAACCATCTGAAATGAAATATGATTCTGATGAAGTTGCTGAAGAAGAATAAATATTTTGATAAAAATTTCATCAAAAAAAGCCTTACTTTTCTTTAGCAAGGCGTTTTTTAATCAAAGCAATTTATTTTTGAAATGCCGGTCCAAGTTTTTTAAACCCAGCTCCAATTTCATTGGACCATCCCATCACCGTTTTATCCTTCACGACAAAAAGTGGTGTTACAATTTCATTTCCCAATTTAAATTTTTCAATCGCACGCATCAATTTTTCATAACCTTCTTTCTTTGAAACATCAATCATTTCCACCCGAACGGTTGAAAGCTCATTATTGAAAAAATTAATTGCGTGATGACAATGAGAACATCCCGGTTGCCAAAAAAGATAAATCGTATCAGAACGAAATTCTTCTTTTTGACAAGCCATAAGACTCAACAAACAAATACCGGTGACCAATAACAAAAAAAATTTTTTTAATGATAACATCAATTTCAACACAACCACTTACTCCTTTTTATTTATACTCATTATTTAAGTATCACAAACAGCAAAAGAATACAACTTTTTTTATTTTAACAAAACCAAAACTCTTTTTCAATTGACCTTTTTCAAAAAAAACAGTATGATATCAAAAATATCAAAAAGGATAACAAAATGAAATTTTTAGATGAAGCAAAAATTTATATTAAAGCCGGAGACGGTGGAAACGGCGCCTGTTCATTCAGACATGAAAAATTTCTTGAATTCGGTGGACCGGATGGAGGAAATGGTGGAAACGGTGGTGACATTGTTTTTAAAGCAGTTGAAAATTTGAACACATTAATCGATTTTCGATATCAGCAACATTTCAAAGCAATGCGCGGTAAAAACGGTGCAGGAAGAAATTGCACCGGTGCCAGTGGTGACAATCTCATCATCAAAGTACCAGTCGGCACACAAATTATGGATGAAACCGGCTCTATTGTTTTGGCTGATATGATTCATGATGGAGATGAATTTATTGCTGCAAAAGGCGGTAAAGGCGGTCGTGGAAATGATTCTTATAAGTCATCCACAAACCAAGCACCGGAACAAGCAGATCCAGGCACTCCGGGTGAAGAAATGTGGGTTTGGCTTAAGCTTAAAATTATCGCTGATGCCGGTTTAATTGGTTTGCCAAATGCCGGAAAATCAACATTCCTATCGGTTATAAGTCGTGCAAAACCCAAAATTGCCGACTATCCGTTCACAACCATTCACCCAAATCTCGGCATGGCAATGGTCGATGAAAACGCCATTTTGGTTGCCGATATTCCGGGATTGATTGAAGGCGCCGGCGACGGCGTCGGGTTGGGAACAAAATTTTTAAAACACGTCGAAAGGTGCAAAGTCCTCATTCACTTAATTGATGCAACGCAAGAAGATGTTACCACACCATATAAAATTATTCGTAGCGAACTTAAAAAATACAGTCCGTTATTGGCAAAAAAAACTGAAATTGTGGTCTTAAATAAAATTGATGCCCTATTAGAAGAGGATATTAATGAAAAAGCCTGCGCTTTAAAAAAAGCCTGCAAGAAAAAGGTTCACTTAGTTTCAGGGGTTGCCCGTATTGGGATTACAGATATTTTAAGATTGGCTCAAAAAGAAATTTCAAAAGTAAAAGAAGGAGAAAATTAATATGGCTTTGGCAAAAAAGAAACCTACCATTAGCTCAACACAAGCTGCTGCCAAACAACAGGCAAAGAAAAATGAAGAACGTCTAGAAAAAGATACACCTTCAAAAACAACCATCAAGAGAAGAACCTGTGCAAAAAAAACAAATTCTAAAACAAAAAAAGCTGCTTTACCAACAGCTCCGGGTGCTTTAACCAAAGACCAAGTTAAAGAATTAATTCGCTTTGTTGAACAAAAATTAGATGCCGGAAAAGCCGAAAACATTGTCACCATCGATTTGAAGGGCAAAAGCTCTTTTACAGATTTTATCATCATTGCAAATGGAACATCTGGCCGTCATTTGAACGGTCTTGCCAACAATTTGATTCAAGATATCAAAAAAGCCGGATACAGAGCTCGCATTTCCGGTGATAATTCAGATACCGGCTGGATTGTGATTGATTTAATCGATGTGATGATTCACTTATTCACCGGTGAAATGCGCGATTTTTATGATTTAGAGGGTATGTGGAAAGAACAATTAAAATAAAAAAAGGGATATTGATATGAAAAAGAAAATGGCTATTTTTTTAGGTATTTTTGCTTCTGTTTTTTTCTTTTTTTCAAACCAAGGCCATACTACAGAACCATTACCGCCCGAATTTGAAGCTATTTATGAGGACATTTTAAAAAATCCCACATATGCTTCTCTTGGTAATCCAAAAGGCACATATGTTATTATCGACTTTTTTGATTATCGATGCCAATTTTGTCAAAAACTCCACAAAACTTTATCCGAACTGGTGAATTCAAAAGAAGGCAGAAACATCCGCTGGATTTCAATTGAAGCCCCCGTATTCGGGTATAAATACAACTATGCTTCCGATATCATTCTGGGATCAAGAAAACATGGAAAATATCAAAAATTGTTTGCAGAAGCTGCAAAAACAGGAACGTTAGCCCAAAGTGATATTTATGGAATGTTTAAAAAAATGGGAGGAGATGAAAAACAGTTAAGAACCGAAGTTGAAAATACCAGTTTCAGGCCAATATATAAAGAGCATTTTAAACTTTATCACCACTTTAAATCAACTGCCGTTCCAATTGTTATTTTGAACAAAAAATATCAAATCGGTGGCCTAAAAGAAGGACAACTGGAACAAATCATCAAAGAGGCAAAACCACCTTTTGATTTCAAAACCATTTTCCTCAAATTCTTTTAGTTTTTAGAATATTTAAAACATAAGCATCTGCTTTTTCTTTAAAATCTTTCTTTTTCAAAATGTTCTGAAAATCAGTCATTTGTGTGATTTTGATTTTTTTCACCTCCTCAAAAAGGTGAAAACATCTTGCTCTGGCACTTGATAAATTATCAAATTCTTTTTGCTCTAAAAGTTTCCCTCTCCCCAATAAATCAGCTAAACAAACAAGAAAAAGATTTTCCAGAATTTCTTTATTTTTGAATTCTTTCGTTATTTTTTTGATAACAAAATAAAGGTCTGACAAACTCATTAATGGAAATTTTCTTGAAAGCATATGATATTCACAAGCAATTAACGCTGTTTTTTCATATTTTTTCGGCACTTTTAAACGAGAGCAAATCTCTTTTATCAATTGAATTCCTTTGATATCATGTCCATAATGCCCCGGCAAAATGCCTTCAGGTGTCAAAATTTTTCCAACATCATGCAATAAAACGGCAAATTTCACAATCGGATCATATTCTTTAGCTGCTTTTAAAGAAAGCAATGTATGTTCACCGGCATTTTTTTCCGGATGATATTCCTCTTTTTCCGGCATTGAAAATAACGCCTCTATTTCAGGTAAGACTTGTTTCAACGCTCCACATTCCTTCATCTTTTCAACAAAAACATCAAACCGTTCTGTTTGAAGCGCCCTTTGAAATTCATTAAAAATGCGTTCTTTACTTAAATGTAATAGCGCTCCCTCTTTAACCATTTCTTGAGCCAAAATCATAGTTTCAGGGGCAATTGAAAAATCCAATTGAGCCGCGAAACGACACATTCTCAACACACGTAAACCATCTTCTTTAAAATGAATGGGATGAATATGTCGAATACATTTTTTTTCAATATCTTTTTTTCCACCAACATAATCGATAATTTCATTTGTTTCTTCATCAAATGCCAAAGCATTCATCGTGAAATCACGACGCATAACATCTTCTTTCAACGATACAGAGGCATCAAAAATGAATTTAAAATCTGTATGTTTATCCCCTATTTTGATTTCTTTTCGGGCCAAGGCATATTCATTTTTTGTTTTCGGATGCAAAAAAACGGGGAAATTTTTTCCAACACTATAAAATCCTTTTTCAATCATCTCTTGAACCGTTGCCCCAACAACAACATAATCAAGATCCGTTGCTTTTCTTCCAAGCACAAAATCTCGAACGGCCCCGCCAATTTGATAAACTTTCATTTCAATCCCCAAAAAAACATTTTTTTTGCTTTTAACAGGATTCATTCAAAATTTCAATACTTTTTCTTCTGATTTTTTTTGTTTTAGTTTTGATTTTTCAAAAACTTTTCAACAAACGGCATCATATTATTCACTATTAAAGAAATCCCCTTCACATTTGGATGCACCTTGTCATTCAACGTATATTTTGAAACCGGCACTCCGTCTTCAAGACTAACCAACCCTTTCATAAAAAAGGGATATAAAATCAAGTGATATTTTGTCGCCAAAGTTTGATACATTTTGTTAAATTCTTTTTGATAAAATTCACCGGCATAAGGCGGTGCTTTCATCCCAGCCAACAAAACATCTATCCCTCGAGATTGACACATTTTTATCATCCGTTCCAAATTCATCTCAATGCTTTGCACAGAATTTCCCCGAAAAACATCATTAATCCCCAACTCTAAAATAATTCCGTTCGGTTTAACACTTTTAAGTATTTTTTCAAGCCGAACCAAACCACCGGCCGTTGTTTCACCGGACTTACTTTTATTCACAACCAAAATGTTTTTATATCCTTTTTTCTTCAACTCTTTTTGAAGAAGTGTTCCAAATGAATTTTCTG
The DNA here is from genome assembly GCA_045592885.1 of Alphaproteobacteria bacterium. Lineage (GTDB taxonomy): Bacteria > Pseudomonadota > Alphaproteobacteria > CAAHEQ01 > UBA3637 > RGIG4140. The sequence continues at coordinate 2,397 of JAZNVO010000279.1, read as the reverse complement.
TCCCGACACCATATCCCGCACTTAAACTGTCTCCATAAACAAGCAAGCGGTATGTCGGAGAGGCCATTAAAGACCCTCCCATCAAACAAAAAACAAAAAAAGAAATAACACAAATTAATTTTTTCATATCTTAGACTCCTTTATTTTATTATAGGTCAAAAACCCGTCTTTTCCAGTTTTATTTTTCATTTGATATAAAAAAAAGAGCTTTAAAAAAAGCTCTTTTTTGTTTCACCCTTAAATCAACGGTAACTTCAATGCTTTTCTCAATGCATTTTCAATCCTGACCGGATCCGTTGAGCGTTCTTCCAACGGTGTTGTTGTATAATTTGCAACACTTTTAACCGTGCTAAAATATGTCGGGTATTCAATAATCACCGTTTTTGTCATTCGGCGGGTTACTGAACCGTCAGCATGATATAACACTTCCATATTGGCAAATTTTTCTTCACGACGTTGTTCGTTTTGATAAGAAGAATCAGCCGGTTTGACAGCAACTTGTTGTTGCGGAGCATAAAACGGGCGCAAAACAGATGGTTTTTGTTGTCCGCCTATTGCTTGAAGAGTCGGCATTTCTTCTTTTGGCAAAGACGAATCAACCAAAACTTTTTTGTTTTCAAAACTGACACGTTCTTTGGCTTTGTATCCTTCCAATTCTTGTTTGACGGCTTTTAATTCGGCCAACAATTCACTTTGAAGTTTGAAAGCTTTTTTTGCAATTTCACGTTCTCGTTCCAAAAGTTTTTTCTGTGTTGCCAAAATTTCTCTGGTGGCTTTGCGTTCTGATTTAAGCAAGAGTTTTTGTTCGCCCAATTCATCCTTCAAAACTTTTCTTTCAGCCTCAAGCAATCTGATTGCTGCTTTTTGACGAACAATCACCTTATTCATGTCTTCTTTTGTTTTTTCAAAATCAACACGCAATTCTTTGAGTTCAATTTCAAGTTTTTTATTCACCTCTTTTTGAGCAGCAAGTTCTTTTTTTGCATTATCAAGAATAACGCCTTCAAAAACATCATCTAAAGAAGCTTTTGCCTCTTCAAAATCGGCTTTTTCCTTTTCCATTTCAGCTTCTTTATCAGCCATTTTCTTGGCATTTTCAAGGTGTTTTGAAACAGATTCTTGAGTTGAAGAGTCTTTTGTCTTCATTGCTTCTTTCACAAAATCATCAGCTTTCTTTTCGCTTGATTTTGCCGGATAAACAATCTCTTTATCTGCGGTTTTTTCAGTTTTATCATCTTTAACAACTTGTTTTTCATTGGTTTTTAAAGAAGCCAAATTTTGAACAGGTTGAACTTTAATAAGCGTGATTTCACTTGGGGCAAACAAGCGCATTTGCGGACCCCATTGACCCGCCCCTCTGGTAACATATAAAAGCGTTTGATCTTCTTGATAGACACCAGCCAAATAGCCGTTCAAAATTTTTGAAATCACATGGAACGGAAAAATTTGTCCACCATGTGTATGCCCGGCAACAAGCAAATCAATGGTTTCTTTTTTAGCTGTTTTCATCACATTCGGTCGATGTGAAACCAAGATTTTATAGTCCTCTTCTTGAGCGCCGGAAAAAGCTTTTTGAATATCTTGGGCAATCCCTTCTTTTTGACGCAGTTTTGCATCCGCTATACCAGCAAGATAAACATTTTTTGTCACCGGTGTTCCATCGTTGTCAAGAAAGTGAATTCCCGTCATCATAAAGGCGGTTTTAGCCTGTTCCGTTCCGATATAATATTCGTGATTTCCCGTTGTGGCATAAATACCTTTCTTTGCTTTAAGATTTTTGAGTTCTTTTAACATCGGCTCAATGAAAAAGATGTTATCATCAATTGTATCCCCCGGGAACAAAATAATATCCGGTGTCAAAGCATTAACTTTTGAAACAATTTTTTTCACCTTTGAAACACTTGTTGTTCTTGTCAAATGAAGATCAGATAACACAACAATTTTAAGCGGATTTGCAATTTTGTTTGAAGCCACAATCGTTTCTTTTACATCGGGTGTTTTTAACCCATTGTATAATGACGCACAAGCTGCAATCAAGGCAATGATCATCAAAAGGTAATTCGTGCGTTTTAAAAATGACGGATTTTTCCAGATATATTTACGCGGTAAAATATTTTTTGCCATTTCTCTGACACAAAGAAAAAACCAAATAACATCTCGCAACAAAATTAAACAGAAAAAAAGTGCCCCCAACATAAAAAGGAAATAGGCACTGACATAGAAAAATGAATAAATCGCTCCATAACAATCTTCAATTTGACGCAATAAAAGCGGGATTGAAAACAAAAACAAAGATCCCAAAAGAATCAACGCTTTTTGTTTCAAGCAATACGTTCCCTGCCCGATCAAGCGATACGCCGTGTAAAGAGCGGCAACAAAACAAACAATCAAAATGGC
>JAZNVO010000278.1:0-1600 GCA_045592885.1 Alphaproteobacteria bacterium | reverse complement strand
CGACATGGCTAGATCCGACTTAGATGTGATTTTTGACGGTGGTCAAGGTGGAAATTGTCCTGAAAATCATATGTATTTCTTGAACACGAATTACATTTATTTGCGCCCGCATAAAGACCGTAATATGAAAGTTGTCGGTGGGGAAAGAATGGCCGTCAATCAAGATGCGTTTTATAAAATCATCGGCTGGGCCGGTAATATGACCATGTCAAATGCCCAGTTGCAAGGTGTTTTAATTAACGGTTAAAACTTTAAACAAACATTTTTCGTTTTCTTCTTATTTTTTTTTAGGAGCCTTTTTTTAAGGGGCTCCTTCTCTTTTTTCTTGCAAAGTGAAAAAATTTTTTGTAAGATAAAGAAAAACAAATACTTATGGAGGGGAAAATGGCAACAAACAGGAAATCGACACCAAAATTAAAAGGCGCATCTCACAGGGTTTTTGCAGGGGATGTGATGACGCCCGTGATTGATTTTGATCATAAAAATCAACCCCGTTCCCTTCAAATCAAAGGGCTGGGTATGAAACATGCCAGTGCTTTTCAAATCAAAATGGAAGTGGATAAAACGATTCGTTTGTTTAATTACAAAAAAAAGTGAAATTTTTCTTGCTTTTTTTGAAAAAAAAGAGTATAAAGAAACGTCCCTTTATGAAAAGAGGGGCGTTATTTTTATTTTTTAACAAATACACATGTAAGGCGGGCGGTCAAAAAGCCGATAAATCAAAGGGTTTGTTGATTGCTTTTCCGGTGTAAGAATTGTTTTTCTTATATCATGCTTTACAGAGGTTTAACCGGAAAAAGAAAGGAAATATTATGTCTTTACCAACAATTACAATTCGTCAGTTAATTGAAAACGGCGTTCACTTTGGTCACAATGCTCGCAGATGGAACCCGAAAATGGGACCATATATCTATGGCGTTCGTGAAGGGGTTCATATCTTGGACTTAACTCAAACACAACCGATGCTCACACGGGCATTGCAAGCTGTTCGTGACGTTGCTGCCAAAGGTGGAAAAATCTTGTTTGTCGGCACAAAAATGCAAGCTCAAGAAGCCATTGCCGAAGCAGCCACTCGTTGCGGTCAATATTATGTGAACCACCGTTGGCTTGGCGGTATGCTCACAAACTGGAAAACAATTTCTTCAAGCATCAAACGTTTGAAAGACATTGACGCCAAAACAGAAAAAGGCGAATTAAACGGTTTGACGAAAAAAGAAAAATTGAACATCTCTCGTGAACGCGAAAAATTGTTTGCTTCATTGGGTGGTATTCAAAACATGAACGGTCGCCCGGATTTAATCTTTGTGATCGATGTTCCAAAAGAAGATTTGGCCATCAGCGAAGCCAAAAAATTGGGTATCCCGGTTGTTGCCATTTGCGATTCAAACGCAAATCCGGACGGAATTGATTTCCCGGTCCCGGGCAATGACGATGCTTTGCGCGCCATCAACTTATACTGCGACTTGGTCAGCACCGCTGTTTTAGACGGTATGCAAGCTGAACTCAAAGCCGCCGGTGTTGATTTAGGTGCCGTCGTTGAGCCGGTTGCAACTGAAACAGCCGAAGGCTAATTTTTAATCAAAGGAGGTGGGACCTCTCA
>JAZNVO010000277.1:0-4240 GCA_045592885.1 Alphaproteobacteria bacterium | reverse complement strand
TCTTCCTAAGACCGCTTGGCCTCCGACTTCCTTCTAATTGTTGGTGAACAACACCCAAAATTCCACGGGCTAACAAGTCGCAAACAAGCTTTTCATCCAATCCGGCACCGGAGGCATATTTAATCATGGAGTTCAATGCATCTTCAACACTGTTTGCATGAATGGTTGAAAGAACAAGGTGGCCAGATGTGGCTGCTCGCAAGGCTTGAGAGGCGACTTCTGGTGTTCTGATTTCTCCGACAAGGATATATCTGGGACGGGATCGTAAAGCTGATTTTAAAGCATCTCCCCACCTTTCGTTTTCAACAGGACTTTGTTTGCATAAACCGAGACCGCCGTTTCTTGCTTTATAAAGTCCGTCAAGAGGCATTTCAGGTGGATCTTCAATGGTGTATAAAAATCCGCCATGTGTTTCCAAAAATTCTTTGACTAAAGCAGAAACTGTTGTTGTTTTACCCATGCCGGTTGGCCCCGCAAGTAAAATGAGACCCGATTCTGTTGCAAGAGTTGTCAGATACTTCACAATGGGATCCGGCAATCCCAGTTTATAAATACTGGGGGTACTTGTCGGCATTTTTCGGCAATTAAATTGAACGCCGGTTGTTGTAATCACCCGTTCAACACGATAAGCTTCATTCATATAGCGAATAGCATAACTTGCCGATCCTTGAAAACCTTGTTCCAGGATTTTTAAAAACTCGTCAAGATCTTCCGTTTCAAATGGAATGAGGGCAAATTTTGTGTTCTTGTCACGAATATAAGCAACTCTTTCCGGTGTGAGCCAGATATCCGAAAAGTTCAGATCTTTGACTGATTTTGCTTTGAAAATTTTTTGTCCGTTTTCATTAATCACTTCTTTTGGAACAAATTCCTCTTGAACAACTTGAACGGTTTCTTCTTTAGGTGTTTCAATCGGTTCCGGCATTTGAGGAGTTGGCGCCATTATTGGTGCTTTTGGCATAAAAGAGGCCTCTTTAAAAGCCGGAGGTTGTGGCATTTGAAATGATGGTGTCGGTTGTGGTGTTATCGTTTCAAATGAGTTGGTTTCAGCCAAGCCGGAAGAGTTGCTTTCGGTGGTTTCACCCATAAATACAGGCGGATTTTTTGAAAATAACATAAGGGTCCCCATTTTTCTTTTTTCTCTTGTTCCATTTAACCGTTCTTTTCTTTTTTTTGCAAGAAATTTTATTTTTATTTAAAAAAGAGAATTATTTTTTTTGTTTTTTTAAAAAAGTGCTTGTATTTTTTGAAAAAAATGTATATAATGCAAATATATTCTCAATAGTTTTATGAGGGTGGGCCTTTTGGCTCGCCTTTTTTGATAAAGGAAAATAAATGGAAATATGTGATAAATTAACTGAAATGCTGGCCCCGTCATTGACGGATTTGGGGTATGAAATTGTTCGAATTTCGCTTCAAGGCGGTGATGTGAAAACGGTTCAGATTATGGCTGAAAGAGAAGATAGAAGTGCCATGACTTTGGCTGATTGTGAAAAAATCAGCAGAACGGCTTCTGCTTTGTTGGATGTGGAAGATATTTTTCAAAATAAATATATGCTTGAAATTTCATCTCCAGGCGTTGATAGACCCTTGGTTCGTGAAGCTGATTATTCAAGATTTGCGGGCTTTGATGCAAAAATTGAAACATTGCATGATATCAATGGTCGCAAAAGATTCAAGGGAAAAATTTTGAGCTATGACGAATCAACTCACACCGTTCATTTTTCTTTTGAAGATCAGCAACTTGAAATTGCTTTTTCTGAAATTTCAAAAGCAAAGTTATTGTTAACAGATACCATTATGCAAAAACAACCTAAAAAATAAAAAAGAAAGGAATACCAATGCAAATTGCAACTCTTCCAAGACCGGAACTTATTCAGATGGCTGATTTATTGGCGCGCGAAAAAAACATTTCAAAAAAAGATGTTTTAGATGCTATGGAACAAGGAATTTCGAAGGCCGGTCGTTCAAAATATGGTCCGGAATATGATATTAGAACAAAAATTGACCCGCAAACAGGGGCAATTGAAATGGCTCGTTATATTACGGTTGTTGAAGTTGTTGAAGATGAGTTCACACAAATTTCTTTAATCGAAGCACAAAAGAAAGATGCTTCTTTGAAATTGGGAGATGAAATTGTTGATCCGTTACCCCCGATGGATTTTGGTCGTATTGCTGCTCAAACGGCAAAACAAGTCATCACACAAAAAGTTCGTGAAGCTGAAAGAATGTGCCAATATAATGAAATGAAAAGCCGTAAAGGTGAAATCGTCAGCGGTATTGTCAAACGTGTTGAAGGGGGCAATTTGATTGTTGAAGTGGCTCACGTTGAAGCATTGCTTCGCAGAGATGAATTGATTCCGAGAGAAACATACAGGGTTGGTGACAGATTGCGCGCTTATGTTCTTGATGTTCGGGCAGAAGTGAAAGGTCCTCAAGTCTTTTTGAGCCGTTCTCACCCGCAATTTTTGGCCAAATTGTTTGCGGCGGAAGTTCCCGAAATTTATGATGGCACAATTGAAGTTAAATCCGTTTCACGGGATCCGGGTTCAAGAGCAAAAATTGCCGTTTGGTCAAAAGATAACACACTTGATGCCAGAGGGGCTTGTATCGGTATGCGTGGTGTTCGTGTTCAAGCAATTGTTCAAGAACTTCAAGGTGAAAAAATTGACGTTGTTCATTGGTCGTCCGATCCGGCAACATTCATTGTCAACGCATTGGCTCCGAGTGAAGTTTTGAAAATTGTGATTGATGAAGAATCTAAAAATGTAGATGTTGTATTGAGTGAAGAACAATTATCTATGGCAATCGGTAGAAGAGGTCAAAACATTCGTTTAATCAGTCAATTGACTGGGTGGCACATTGATATGATGAATGAAGCTCAAGAATCTGAACATCGTATTAATGAAACAAAAGAACGTGTTGAACTTTTCATGCAAGCATTGGATATCGATGATATGATGGCTCACTTGCTTATTCAAGAAGGCTTTTCAAAAGTTGAAGATATAGCCTTTATCGCAATGAGTGAATTGGCCGGTATTGAAGGATTTGATGAAGCTTTGGCAGAAGAACTTCAAAACAGAGCAAAAGCTTATTTGATCATGCAACAAGACACAATGGAAAAGAAAGTTGAAGAATTGAATCTTGATAACTCTTTGAAGGATTTTGAAGGGTTGACATTGGATGTTTTGGTCAAATTAGGTGAAAATAACGTTAAAACATTGGATGATTTGGCTGATCTTGCAGCTGATGAGCTGATTGATATTTTGGGTAAAGGTTCAATCAGTGAAGATGATGCAAATGCCTTAATCATGAAAGCACGGGAACACTGGTTTGAATAAGATAAACAGACATCAGCATAAACGCGCTGCCGAAACGGGATTAAAATGCTGTTTCGTGACAAAGACTTTTTATCCTCGGGAAGAGATGATCAGATTTGTCGTCTCTCCCGCTAAAGAGGTCGTTTTTGATGTAAATGAAAAATTGCCCGGAGTTGGAATTTGGATGTATCCGCTTGGGTCTTCCTTTGATATGGCTGTTCAAAAACGTATTTTTTATAAAGCAGCCAAAGGGACGGTAAAAATTCCGGAAAATTTGAAGGAATTCGTTCTTTCTTCTTTAAAGGAAAAAGCATTGAAATTAATTGGATTTGCAAGAAAATCCGGCACTCTTGTTTTTGGATATGAAGGAGTGAAAAAAGCGCTTGAAGCCGGTGCGGTTAAAATTGCATTTGAGGCAGAAGATTCTTCCGAGAATGGTCGGAATAAATTATATCGTCCGACGGATAGTTTTTCAATTTTTGATTGTTTTACAAGAGAAGAATTGGGCGAAATGACCGGTCAGGAATTTCAAGTGCATGTAGCGGTGACGGATGAAAAAATTGCTGATGTTTTATTACAAACCATGAAAAAGATAAACCTTTTAAAAGGTATTGAAACGAAAGGATAAGTTATGGCTGAAGAAAAAAAACAACTCACGTTATCTGGAAAGACTTTGGAACTTAAAAATAAGACTCTTTCTTTGAATACACACGTTCGTCAAAGTACTGGAGCGGGTAAATCAAATATGGTGCAGGTTGAAGTTCGCAAGAAACGGGTGATTACAACAGAACAGCCGGCAAATGTCCTTTCAAGTGAAGCTAGCCAAAAATTAAAACTCATTCAAGAAGCACAACAACGTGCCGCTCAAAAAGCAAAATTAGAAGCTGAACAAAAAAGAAAAGAAGAAGAGCAAAGATTGT
>JAZNVO010000276.1:0-2740 GCA_045592885.1 Alphaproteobacteria bacterium | reverse complement strand
TATCATTCAAGACGGCAATATCAAGGCCTTAAAATGGTTAAAATCAAAAGGGATTGATATTTTTTATGATGAAAGAAAACATCTACTTGATTTGGATTCTTTGAGTCAGGCAGTGGTGTATAACAAGAAAAAAATAGCTTCGTTTTTGATTGAAGAGGGGGTGGATGTGAACCGTTTGAGCCGGTTTGGGATGGCGCCTCTTCATTATGCTGCGCGATTTGATTTGAAAGAGATGGCTTTGCTTTTGATTGAAAATGGCGCCGTTGTTGATCGTTTCAGTGAAAGGGAAAAAGAGCTTGATTATCAAGATAAAAGCAAAATTGCCGGTTTGAGAATGACCCCATTGATGGTGGCTTCTTATTCGGGGGCGTTGGATACGGCAAAAGTATTGATTGAAAACGGGGCGGATGTTAATTATCAAAATATAAACGGGCAAACGGCCTTGATGATGGCCTCTCAAAAAGGGGATAAAGAAATGGCTTTGCTTTTGCTTGAAAATGGGGCGGATATAAAGAAAACGGATGATCGGCAAAATAACGCCTTGTTGCTTGCTTTTAAAGCGAAAGATTTGACCCTTGGGTATTGGTTGCAAACAAAGTTGGAAAAAGGGCAGGCGCAAGAAATTATGAGGCAAAAATCCCCTCTTTTGGAGCAAAAGAGAAAACAATATGAAAGAGAATAAGGATACAAAAATGAAATATTATGATCAGTTGTTAGAGGCCGCTCAAAAGGGAGATTTGAAACAGATTAAAACGTTGGTGAAAAGAAAAGGTGTGTGTGTCAACCAACAAGGGCTTTTGGGGGAATTGCCGATTTTAAGTGCTGTTTCAGCTAAAGAGGCAGATGTTGTCTTATCTTGTTTGATTGACCTTGGTGCCAAAATTAATATTCAAAATAAGAAAGGAACGACCCCGCTTTTAAAAGTTATTGAAAAAGAAGATGAAAAGGCGTTAGAAGTTCTTCTTTCAAAGGGGGCTATTTTGAATTTCAGACACTCTTTTTATGGAATAACGCCATTGATTTATTGTGTGAAAGAAAACAAATTTTCTTTTTTGAAAAAATTGTTGGAGGCAGGAGCAGATGTCAATTTTGCGGATAAAAACGGCAAAACAGCACTTCATCACGCTGTTTTAAAAGATGATTTATCTTTGGCAAAATATTTGATTGAACAGCAAATGGCTGATGTTAATGTTGTTGATAATAAAGGAAAAACGCCTCTTTATTTGGCTTTTCAAGAAAAAAATGTTTCGCTTTTCAGCTATCTTTTAAATAAAAATGCAAAAATTCATCTTGACACGGAAAATAAAAAAGGCATAGAACAATATATAGAGGAAGAGCTTGAAAAAGACCCGATTGTTTTGATGTATCAATCCGTATTGGATCAAAAGGGAAGGTCTTTAAAGCCCGTTCAGATTGTTCAAAAGATTTCAACACGACGTAACAAAAAAGGCGATCGTGAGAAAGATTGATTTTTTTTAAGGAGAATAAAAAATGGGACAAATGACACAAGATGAATATTATTTGCAGGCAGCAGGACGGGGTGATTTCACAACCGTTGAAGCTATGGTTCGTCAAAAAGAAGTGGATGTTGATGCCGAAGATACATTGGGGTTGACCGCCCTTATCAGAGCCGCTGAAAGAGGGGATAAACAAATGACCTCTTATTTGTTGGAAATGGGTGCTGATGTGAATAAAGCCTCAACCGGAACAGGCGAAAATCCGCTTTTAAATGCAACGGAAAACGCCAAAACGGAAGTGATTGAACTTTTGCTTGAAAAAGGCGCTGACGTGAATAAAGGAGATTTGAGAGGGAAAACACCTCTTTTGGAGGCGGTTCAACAAAAAAATAAATGGTTGACGGCCAGATTTATCAAAGAAGGGGCCGATATTAACCATCAAAACAAGTGGGGTCAAACACCTTTAATGCGGGCGGTTTTGAATCAGGATCAGGAATTGACAACCCTTTTGCTTCAGGCAGGTGCAAAGGTGAACAAGCAAGATGAAAAAGGCAAAACGGCTCTTCATTTGGCTGTGGAAAATAAAAATATTGAGTTGGTTACCTCTCTTGTTGATGCCGGAGCCGATTTGGAAATCAAAACAAAAGACGGCAAAACAGCTCTTGAAACGGCTTTTGATGTTAAAGAGCCGGAATTGTTTGAATTTTTGGTTCGTTTGGGTGCAAAAACACAAATGTCTTTGCCTGACGGGGTGGCCTCAAAAGTTGAAAAGGCCTTTGTTCAAACGCCTCTTTATCAGATGAAAGCTGTGTTGAATGAAAAAATAGAAATCGTTAAAATGGCTCAAGAGACGCTTTTTGAAGCGGTGAAAACAAATGATGTGTTGCGTCTTGATTCTTGTATCGGTATGCCATTCATTGATTTGAACAGACCGGATGACAAAGGGCAAACAGCGTTGATGATGGCGGCCGAATTATCAAATAAAGAGGTGTTTGAAACATTAATCAAAAACGGCGCTGATGTGAAAAAAGAAGGGTCGAACGGTTTGACCGTGAAAGATATCTTGCTTCAACGGGTTGAAAAATCCGGTCTTTCTGATGAGTTGAAAGGAATGATTGAGTTGGTTGCCTCTGCTTCAAGAGTGAAGGTTTCAAGAGCTCGATTTATCCGCCAGATGATGACGGAAAAAGCATTGGAAAGAGAATAAAATTTTTTCTTTTTTTAGCTAAAGAACGGGGTGTTTTTTTATAGCACCCTGTTTTTTTATATCCTTTTTTGTTTGG
>JAZNVO010000275.1:0-5882 GCA_045592885.1 Alphaproteobacteria bacterium | reverse complement strand
TCCTTTCCATTTTTTTATTGTTCTCATAAATAATTTAATTTGCTCTTTTATACTTGTCAATAGGTAATAATTTTGATAGACTTAATCGAAATTAATCAAAATGTTAGGTGACTTATGATCCTGAAAAAAATAAAAACACTCGTTTTATTTTCAATATTTGTTTTTTTAACCGGATGTGCCCACAAAAATCCATTAACGGATTTTCAGTTTCAAACCGTGATGGCTCCGCCATATGTTTTGGCTTCTTGGTATCGTATTACTGAACCAAAAGAACCTATTCGTATTTATATTGAAGGGGATGGTCATTCGTTTGATGCGTATAATAGGCCAACAGCTAATCCAACGCCGAAATCAACTTTTTTGCGTGATATAGCTGCCAATGATCCGAATCCGAATGTTGCTTATTTGGGAAGACCTTGTCAATATTTGCAAACATCAACCTGCACGCAAGAGGATTGGACAGGTGGACGTTTTTCGCCTCAAGTTATTGATTCAATGGAAAAATCTGTTTTATATCTTTCAAAAAAAGCGAACACGGATCATGTTGTTTTAATCGGATATTCCGGTGGTGCGCAAATTGCCGGTCTTATTGGTGTTCGTCACCCTGATAAGTTCAAAAGAATTATCACAATTGCAGGTGTTTTGGATCAAAAAGCATGGACCGGTTATCATCAGGATACACCGCTTGACAAATCTTTAAATCTTTTTGATTACAAGGATATTTTTGATGAAATACCACAAACGCACTTTATCGGAAAGAAAGATCGGGTTGTGCCGAATCATTTGACGGAAGCCTTTGTCAAAGATAAAAATGATATCGTTGTTATTGAAAAAGCGGATCATCAAAAGGGATATGATTCTGTTTTAAAACAGATTTATCGCTTGAATTAAGGAGCATAAATGAAAAAAAACGTTTGGATACTTGCAGATGACAGAACGGGAAACGTTAACCAACTTTTGGGAATTGTGGAACGGCTTGGTTATCCTTTTGAAAGAAAAGAAATCCGATACAACTCTTTTGTGAAATTACCGAATTTTTTAAGAGGGGAAACACTCATTGGTCTGACATCCAAGAGTAAGCAAAATCTTCAAACAAAAGATTATCCTGATCTTGTTTTAAGTGCTGGTCGTCGTTCTTTTCCTGTTGCTCTTTGGCTTAAAAAGCAATCAAAAGGGAAAACAAAAATTGTTCAGCTGATGAATCCTGGAAAAACTAATTTTTCCAAAGCAGATTTGGTTATTTTGCCGGCCCATGATTTATATAAAGGAAATCAAAATAATGTTTTGATTTCAACCGGAACCCCACATCGAATCACACCTGAAAGATTGGCTCAAGAAAAAGAAAAATGGCGACATGTTTTTGAAAAATATAAAACACCCAGATTATCCTTGATTGTTGGAGGGGCAACTAAAAATAATCCTTTTACGATTGAAATGGCAAAAGATTTGATTTCAAATGTTAACTCTTTGAATCCGAAAAGTGTATTGGTTACAACTTCCAGAAGAACACCTTCAGAAATTGTTTCTTATCTTAAAAGTTCTCTTGATGAAAAAACAACCTTTTTTTATCAGTTTGGTGATAAAGCGGAAAATCCGTATTTTGGACTTCTTTCTTCGGCAGATATGATTCTTGTTACTGGGGATTCTATGTCAATGTGTTCAGAATGTTGCGCAACAAGGGTGCCTGTTTTTATTTTTGCCCCTGATAAAATGATGAGTGAAAAACATAAGCGTTTTCATCAAAGTCTTTATGATGCCGGATATGCTATTCCGGCTGGTCAGGTATTTTCTCAAACAAAAGGGGATTTTAATCCTTCTAAAGAAATTATCGATCACATTCAAAAATTGTTTTAAAAACCGGAGATCCACGTGTCTAAAGTAAGTATCATTATACATCTGTTTTCTGAAGAAAAAATTACAAACTTGTGTTTTGAAAGTTTGTTAAATCAAACATTTAATGATTTTGAATGTTTGTGTGTTGTTTCCGATTCTGAAAAAGAATATCCATTTTTGAATTCATTAATCAAAAAAGATAAAAGATTCAAGTTGTTAAAGCAAATTGGTTCTCCTTCAAAGTGGCATTGTTATAATGAAGCATTATATCAGATGAAAGGTGAATATGCCTTGTTTTTGAATGATGCAGATGTCTTGCATCCGCAAGCCTTGGATATTTATACAGATGCTTTGAGATATTCCCATGCACAAATTGTTTCTGCAAATCCTTTTTATTTTTCAGGAACAAAAAAAATAAAAGCACTTGAGAAAAAAATTCCTTTTGATAAGGGAATTTTGAAAAAGAAAAATAATAATCTTTTGTCGGAATTTTGGCAGGAAAATATTTCTTATTTGGATGCAAAATTAGAAGGAAAAATGTTTTCAGGAGAGCTATTGTCCTATCTGAAATTTCATCCTTCATTGGCAGAATTTTCCCCGTATTTCTTTATGGAGCAATTTTATTCGGTAGCTGAAAAAAGTGTTTATGTTCGTTATCCGCTTTATTTTTATCGAAAAGAAGCGCATATCCCCTCTCTTGCTTCTTATGAAACATTGATGAATTTAAGAGAACGGATTTTATTCGAATATGCTTATTTTGTTGAGGGTGGACGAACAAATTCATATACGGAAAGTTTGTTAAATCGAAAATGTTCACAGGATGTTTTTATTGCGGTGAAACATATTTTAATGCATACACCGGAAAGTTCTTTCATTTGTATTAATCAACAAATCATCACATTGATTGAAGAATTAAAAGAATATGGGTTATTGAAAGGATTGAGTCTTTCTATTGTCCAAAAAATCATTTTATGGGCTCTTGTTAACGGAAAACTTGCACTTTCTAAAAAACTTATTCGTTTCTTTTATTAAGCGTTTTCTTTTAAGATTTCTTCATACCGCCGTTTAATTTCTTTAATATCTTCCCACATAAGTGCTTTCGGGGAGCCTGGTCTTGCAATGGGATTTCTGAGAAGATATGACGGATGAAAGATTGGCATCATTTTGGATCCATAGGGTCCATCAAACCATTTTCCTCGAACTTTTGAGATAGAGGAGGCATTTGGTAAAAAACTTGTTAATGCAACGCGACCACAAAGAAGAATGATTTTAGGTTTTAAAATTTTTAATTGAGAGTCTAAATAGTTTTTGCAGGCTTCTTTCTCACTTGGTAGAGGATCTCTGTTTTCAGGTGGTCTGCATTTTAATGTGTTACAGATATAGATGTCATTTTCTCGACTCATCCCAACAGATTCAAAAATCTTATCTAATAATTGACCGGCTCGGCCGACAAAAGGTTTACCTTGTAAATCTTCGTTTGCACCCGGTGCTTCACCAATAAGAACAATATTTGAATTTGGTTTTCCGTCTGAAAAAACAACATTTGTTCTTGTTTGTGACAGAGGGCATTTTTGACAGGTTAAGCATTCTTGTTTGACTTTTTCTAATTCTTCTAACATATTTTCTCCTATATTACAGATAAAGAGAGTGTATCTGAAAGAAAAGAAAAAAACAATTCTAAAAAAACGCTCTCTTGATTTTTTTTGTTTTTTTGTGGTATAAAAAAAATATGAAAACAACACAAAAAAAAGAAAAGAATATACCGAATAAAGACGATTTTGCCTCTTTCTTGGCAAAGGAAATTTTTAAAGAGCCTGTTTGCTCTATTTATCAATTTAAGCGAGGAGCTTCTTCATTTAATTATTTGGTGGAACTGCAAAATCAAAAAGTTTTGGTGAAACTTGCTTGGAAATATGAAAAAAAAGGTGTTTGTAGATTGATGAAGATTATTGATCTTGTATCAAGTCAAACAAAAATGCCCATTGCCAACATTTTGACTTTTCACAACAAAAAACTTTTTAAATATAGGGGTAGTTTTGGTTTTGTTTTGGAATATATTGAGGGGGAATCACTTCCGGCAACAAAAATAAATCAAAAACATATTGAACAAATTACATCGGCTTATAAAATGTTGGATGACCTTGATATAAAAGATGAAAAATTGTTAATGCCGGCGTATGATTTTAAAAAAATTCAACAACTGTATCTTTCAAATTGTGAGAAGATGATTGAAAAATTTTATAAGAAAAAAATCTTTTTATTTTTTTTGAAAAAATGCCGTGTTTGGTTGTTAAAAATGGGATTATCTTCTCTTCAGATTTTGAATGATAAAAAAGATTTTATTCATGGGGATTTTCACCATAATAATCTTTTGTTTAAAGATGATAAGTTAATTGCCGTTTTGGATTTAGAAGATTTGGGATATGGCTATAAAACAGAAGATTTATTGCGTTTTGTCCTTTGTATGATTGCAAGACAACCTGTTTTTTATCCAAAGAAAAAAATATTGTTCAGATATTTGGATTATGTGACAGAAGCTTTCCCTTATTCAATAGATGAATGGATTGTGGGTCTTAATTCCTTTACTCTTCAAAAGTATAAAAAAATGTTTGGACACGAACAAAAGCCTGATTTAAAAAACATCAAAAAGATGATTCAGATTTTAAATTTTATGAGAGTATATACCCAAGTTGAATCGTATTTGAAAAAGAAATGCAAAAATTAATCCGCCAAGCTTTTTGATTTCTCAATATCTTCATTATTGAGGCCTGCCAATCTGATAATCGAATGAATAACGTGTTCGGTATTGTATTTCTTTTTTTTGTTTTGAGAAAGATTATAAACAGTTTCTTTTCTTTTATTTCTGTATTTATTTGAAAGCCAGATAAAGAACGGAATTGTTGTCATGGGTTCGTTCGCCAGTTCTGAATGACCCAAAATTTTTGTTTCATTTGAATCATAAATATCTTCACCGTGATCGCTGAAATATAAGCAAAAAGAAAGGTCTTCTTGTTTTTTGGTCATGTCAATGATTTTATTAACAACGTAATCAGTGTATCGAATGGAATCATCATAGGCATTTAAAAATTGATGTCCTTGTGTAGATAAATTTTTTCTTTCAAAATTGTCTTTGAAATAAACCCAGTCAGAGGGATATCTGTTTGTATAAGCGGAATGTGACCCGATTAAATGAACAAAAACAATTTTTTTTGAAACAGATTTGTCATTTAAAATTTTTTCGATATCCGGTAACATATCCCCATCAAAACCTGTTTTTTCGAAACGTTTCATTCCGCTATAATTATATGATTTTTCCCAATCGGCATGTGAAGAAATAGCAGTCACCAATGTATCAGATAAGGCATATTGATTTGAAAGCCAATACGTTTTAAAACCGGCTTGTTTGAAATAATTTACAATCGTTCCTTTTTGTGTTAAAAACTCCATTTTTCCTTCTTCAGCAAAAGTGAGAACGCGTTCAAGCACCGGCATTGTTTGAGCAAAGGGAGAAACAACATTCTCAAAAATAAATAAGTCTTCTTTTCTTTTATTTGAAAAGGGGGTTGTTTCTCTTTCATATCCATATAAAGATAAATGAGTTCTGTTAGCTGATTCCCCGATAATGACGACGTATGTTTCGACAGTGTCAGAATCAACATCTGATTGAATATCTTTGAATGGAGTGGCTTTATTTTTTGCAAGTGTTTCTTTGAGCTCACCATATGTTTTTTTGTAAAGAAAGAAGTGATATAACACATTGCTGAATGGGTTTAAAACATAACCGTCTTTGAATTTGAAACCTTTTTTAAAAAGATTTCTGATAAAAGGAATACCTAATAAAAAGCAAATAAATGCACCGGTTAATTGAGTTGAAGAAGAGAAGGATAGCTCATTTAAATTTAAAATAATAGCAATCGGTAAAATTAAAAAAATCAAAGAAAAAATAAAAATCAAAGGAGGAATGTTTTGGGATAAAAATTCTTTGGTTTCTTTTACATTGGAAACAAAAAGAGTGAAAAAAGTATTCAATCCGATTCTTGTTTTGAAAA
>JAZNVO010000274.1:0-10884 GCA_045592885.1 Alphaproteobacteria bacterium | reverse complement strand
CATTGATGTTGGAGCAACCGTCGTTGTCGTCACATTTGTTGTCGATGTACTCGGTGTTGACGTTTCACTTGTTGACGTCGTCGGCGTTCTCACTGCCGTTGTTGATGTCGGCATTGATGTTGGAGCATCCGTCGTTGTTGAAGTTGTTGATTTCGTTTCACTCAAAGTTGGCAAACTTGTGGTCGATGTCGTATTTTTCGCTCCACTCACAGTCTCCTCAAACGTGACCGAATCCAACGTTGTCGTCGCACTTGCCGTCAACACACCGGTTTGATAAAATGCGAATAAAGCAATACCCAATAACAATACACTTTTTTTCATTTATGATCCCCCTAAGATCTTTTATATCAACAACATCCTCACACAATTGCACAAGGTCTTTTCTTTTATTTTATCACACATTTTTTTATATTGTCAATTATAAATATCTTATTTTTTTCAATTTTCAAAACAAAATTTCTTTTTTTTCAAAATTAGGTCTAAATTTCTTCCAAAAAGAGTGATTTTATCTTTTTTCTGACTCCGGAATCAAAACTCACTTCCAAAGCATCTCCAATATCTTTTAAGACCGTTCCATCACCAAAAATTTCATGATGAACACGTTTACCAATTCGCTTTGATTTTTGACTTTCTTTTGGTTTTAAAAACGATGAATGACTCAAAAATTCCCCCACTTGATCAATGTTCAAACTTTCTCTATCCCAGCGACTTTTATTTTTACTCTCAAAAGAATCATTTGATCTCATCCAAAAATCATCCTCCCTTGAAAATGAAGAATAATTATTTGACCAAGCAGGCTCAACCATATCTTTTTTGAACCGACCGCTTGCCGGGTTAAATTCTATCACATGTTCCAAAGGCAATTCTTCAACAAATCTGGATGGCAAAGCATTTTGAGTTTGACCATAAATCCTTCTGTTAAAAGCATATGAAATCAAAGCACGCCTTCTTGCTCTTGTAATACCAACATACGCCAATCGTCTTTCCTCTTCTAAACCGGATTCTCCTGCTTCATCCAACGCTTTTTGATGCGGGAACAATCCTTCTTCCCATCCCGGCAAAAACACCTCTTTAAACTCTAACCCCTTAGAAGCATGAAGCGTCATCACAACCAATTGATCAGAAGAAACTTGTTCATCCGTATCCGTCACCAAAGAAGCATATTCAATGAACTCATCAATCGTTTTAAAATCACCCAAAACAGAATACAATTCCATCACGTTTTCAATCCGACCTTCACTATCAGCAGATTTATCTTGTCGCCACATTTGAATATAACCGGCTTCATTTAAAATAAAACGTGCCACCTCTGCCGGATAAGCGCTTTGGCTTTTTTCTTTTGCCGATTTGATTAGCAAAATAAAACTTTCAAGAGTTTTTCTTAAAAGCGGTTTTAACGGCGCCCATGAAATCGCATCAAATAAAGAAATATTCTTTTCTCTTGCCGTTTTTGAGAGCGTTTCCAATGCCGCCGGTCCCACACCCCTTTTCGGTTTATTCACAATTCTTAAAAATGCCAAATCATCATTTTGATTCAATACTAATCTTAAATAAGCAACCGCATCTTTGATTTCTTCGCGTTCGTAAAACTTAAACCCACCAATAATTTTATACGCAATCCCCGTTCGCATCAAAACTTCTTCAAATTGACGGGTTTGAAATGTTGCCCGCACCAAAATCGCCATATCACTTAAAGCAACCCCCAGACGTTGTTCTTTCAAAATTTCGGCAACAACTTTTTCAGCCTCTTCCGAACCGGACCAATATCCCGTTACACGAACTTTTTCCCCTTTATCTTGCGTTTGATCGGCCGGTTGCAATGTTTTTCCCAAACGCCCTTGATTAAATGAAATCAACTTTGAAGCCGCCCCTAAAATATGCGCTGTTGAACGATAATTTTTTTCAAGTCTGATTACCAAAGCGGAGGGGAAAATCTTTTGAAAAGACAAAATATTTTCAACTTCCGCCCCGCGCCAGGAATAAATCGATTGATCATCATCACCAACACAACAAATATTTCCATGCCCTTTTGCAAGCAGTCGAAGTAACAAATATTGTGCCACGTTTGTATCTTGATATTCATCCACCAAAATATATTTAAATTGCCTTTGATATTCAGCCAATACATCTGGATTACTTTGAAAAAGCGCTAATGGGAGCAAAAGTAAATCACCAAAATCAACTGCATTTAACTCTTTTAAGCGTTTTTGATATTTTTCATAAAAGAAAAGAGCCCGTCCTTCACAATAACCACTGTTTTGTGCCGTTGTTACCTGTGATGGCAAAAGACCTTTATCTTTCCACCGTTGAATCACATCCAAAAGACCGGCCGGCGTATGTTTTTTTGTGTCAACACCCGCTTCTTGCATCATCTGTTTCAAAAGGCGTTCTTGATCATCCGGATCCAAAACAATGAAATTTTGTTCAAGACCCAACACCCCCCCATGTTTTCTTAAAATACGGATACCGATAGAGTGAAATGTGCCAAGCCAAACGGAAAAAGCATCCCCCCCAATCATCTTTTCCAACCGCTCTTTCATTTCTTTTGAAGCTTTGTTGGTAAACGTTACTGCCAAAATCTGCCAAGGTCTTGCTTTTTGCTCATAAAGAATATAAGCAATTCTCGTTGTCAAAACTTTTGTTTTTCCTGTTCCGGCACCGGATAAAACCAAAATCGGTCCTTCAGTTGTTTCAACAGCTTGGCGCTGTTCTTCATTGAGCTCCTCTAAAAAAACAGGTGCCGGACGAAAAAATTTTTTTTCCTCTTCAAAAGACGGTTCTTCAATTTCAAATAAATCCATTTTCAACTCTATCACAATATACCATTTTTGTTCTCACTCGGAAGAATGCCTTTTTTTCTCTGAATTGTCAAGGATTTTTGCATTAAAAAAGGCTTTAAAAATTTAAAGCCTTTTTTCTTTTTTAAACGGTCTAATTCTAAATTGATTCATTTTCTTCAATAAGCTGATAAATCTCATCAACCGTTGTTGCTTTTCTTAAAGCCGCTGTGATACTTTCATCTCGAAGCAATTTTGACAAACAAGAAAGTGCTTTCAAATGATCGGCACCAGCTTCTTCCGGCACCAATAAAAGAAAAACCAAATCAACCAATTTACCATCTACCGCTTCAAAATCAACCGGATTTGTTTTCACAAAAGCGCAAAAGATTTTTTCAAGACCGAGCAATCTTGTGTGGGGCAATGCCACACCATGTCCGACACCCGTTGTTCCCAAACGCTCCCGCTCAACTAAAGCCTCCAAAATTACACGTGACTCAACACCCGTTTCTTTTGAAGCCAAATCAGCCAACTCCTCAAGCAAATTTTTCTTACTATCCGAAGAAAGATTACATACAATGCTTTCTTTGGAGAGGATATCCGTTATTTTCATTATCTATCCTATTTTTGTTTTGGATCAACCCAACCGATGTTACCATCTGAACGACGATAAACCATGTTCAATCCGCCATGTGCAGTATTTTTAAACAATAAAGCCGGCAAACTTTCCAAATCCATACGCATAACAGCTTCGCTAACCGTACAAACCGGAATTTCCGTTTGCATTTCGGCAATAATAACCGGTGCATCAGCAGCTTCTTCCGTTTCTCCAACAGCTTCAATAACTGACATATCAGCCATTTCCACAATATTTTTGTGTTCAACCAATTTGTGTTTATATTTACGCAATTGACGGGATAATCTCGAAACAGCCCCATCTAAAGAAGCATAAGCATCGGCAGAAACGGCTGAAGAACGAATCACAGCTCCTGTTTTCGGGTGAACCGTTAATTCTGTTTTAATATCGCTTCCGTCCCTTGTTACACGAACATCGGCACTAACCGCTTCATCAAAATATTTTGAAACAGATGAATCGATTGCTCCTTCGGCATAAATTCTGAAATTATCACCTAAATTGATTTGTTGTCCGGAAATTAATATTTGCATTGTCTTTTCTTTCCTGTTAATTTAAACTAAAAAATATTACAGTTACACCATATCGCCTTTTCAAAAAAATGTCAAGAAGAGAATGAAAAACCAACAAAAAGATGCTTTCGGAATCTATATTCATTGGCCTTATTGTTTAAGTAAGTGTCCTTATTGTGATTTTGCAAGCAGTGTTTCAAACAAAATAGACGAAGACCTTCTTTTTAAAGGATACGAAAGAGATCTTATTGTTTTTAAAGAAAAATTCAAAACAAGCACGCCTATCACTTCCATCTTTTTCGGTGGAGGAACCCCCTCGTTAATGAGCGAAAAACTATTTGAAAAACTCATATATTCAATTTCACAAAATTTTCAAATTTCCTCTGATATTGAGATATCTTTAGAAGCAAATCCCGACGCTATCAGCAAAGAAAAAATGAAAAATTTTGCTTCTTTGGGACTCAATCGTCTTTCTCTGGGGGTTCAATCTTTAAATGAAAAGGATTTGCTGTTTTTAGGCAGAAGACATTCACTTAAAACAGCCCTTGAAAAAATTGATGAGGCAAAATCTGTTTTCTCAAGAGTGAATATTGACTTAATTTATGCCCGCCCGCACCAATCTTTAACCTCTTGGGAAAAAGAGTTAAGATCCGCACTTTCTCTCGGTCTTAAACATTATTCCCTTTATCAACTGACAGTGGAAGAAGGCACAGTGTTTTATCAAAAAAATATCCCGCAAATTTCCGAGGCCCAGTCCATCAAATTATATCAATTGACACAAGAAATTATGGCATCAGCCGGCTTGCCCGCTTATGAAATTTCAAACCATGCAACAAAAGATGAAGAATGCAGACATAACCTTCTTTATTGGCGTGGTGGCAATTATTTAGGAATCGGCCCTGCCTCACATGGCAGAATGGATTTGATTGCAATAGAAAATGAGAAAAACCCAAAAAAATGGCTTTCAAACGGCCCTACACTCACTTTGCTCACCAAAGAAGAAAAGGAAGAAGAAAAACTTTTAATGGGACTTCGCCTTATCAATGAAGGATATCCGACAGCAAAAATTCTTTCAAAAAAAATCGATTTTGCGCTCAAAATGGGGTGGATTACAAAAAAAAATAACCTCATTTACACCACTTTGAAAGGACGCCTTATTTTAAACAAATTGATTTTGTTTTTTTTAGATGATTAAAACATACTTTCTGTCGGAGCCACTTTGATAATTCGTTTTTTTCCCCGGATTTGAAACATTTCAAGCAATCTGTCATTCGTTCCATCCTCGTTGAATCTGAAACGACCATTCACACCCGCATATCCTTCTTCACTCAACAACGAGCGTTCATTTAATCGACCTTTTTGCGACAAGTAACTGACCAAGGAAATAGCATCATATCCAAGAGCGGAAACAGACACCGGCAAAACAGCAAAAGCATCTTTATAATTTTGTTTAAAAATGTTTAAATGCGCTTGCGGTAAATCAGCAAAATAAGCCCCCACTAAATCACGGGACGCCTGCCCTCTTAAAGTTGCTAACCCATAAAACGGAACAAGATTTGACGTAACGTCATAATATCCCAACAAGGAAATCAGTTGTTGCAATTTTACCCCCTGTTCAAAGATAAAAAGAGCATCAAATTCAATGCGTTCTGCCGTTGGGTTTTGTGCCAAAAGTTTTTCCTCTTCGGTTAAATTTTTGTTTTTTAAATCAAGAAGCGGAGGCGCAATTTTGGCAACAGCAGCCGTCAAATCCGGATTTTTTGCATCATAAAGAGAAATATGAGACAACTGCATACCGGGGCAATTTTGAATATTTGTTTCAAATGATTTTAACACCATAGCCCCCGTCTTATCGTTCGGCCCCAATAAAGCGAAGCGAAACTCACCTCTTTCGCAGGCAAATTTTGTGATTCTTTTAATTTGTTCTTCAATCAAAAGTGCCATGGAATAAACACCATCCCCCAACACACTTGTATCTGATGTAAATGAAATCACGGGTATATTCGGATCCATTTCTTTGACCCCTTCAACGCTTTTTGAAAAAACAGGGCCCAAAACAATATCCGCACCTTTCCGTTCAGCACTCAAAAAGGCTTCTTTTGCTCCTTCTTTCGTTCCCTTTGAATCATAAAAATCCACTTCGGTAACTTCATCCGTTCCTCTTTCCAATTGTGCCATCAAAATGGCATTTCTGAAAGCATCACCCAAAGCAGCCGAATCACCCGACAACGGCAAAATTACAGCTGTTTTTGTTTTTTCTTTTTCACCTTCAGCTATCAACTGATCAAACGATGTTGAACTTTTTTGTTTAAGCGCACAACCGGCCAATGAAAGAGCCACACAACCCAAGAGTATTTTTTTGAACATAAAATAAATTCCTTTTCATCTGTCTTTTTATTTGGTATACTGAAAATAATAAAATTTTTCAAGTATTATATTAAGAGGAAATATGCTTATTTTGGTATCAACGCCGATCGGCAATTTATCTGACATTTCAAAACGAGCCATTGAAACGCTTAACGAGGCAGACATCATCGCTTGCGAAGACACAAGAACAAGCGCCTCCTTATTCAATCTCATTGGGGTAAAAGCAAAAAAACTCATCCCTTATCACGAACATAACGCCGATAAAGCCCGTCCGAAAATCATCAAATATCTGGAACAAGGACTCACGGTTGCCCTTGTGAGTGATGCAGGCACACCCCTTATTTCTGACCCGGGCTTCCGTCTTGTAAGAGAGTGTCGCCAATTGGGATTAAAAGTCACCACCATTCCCGGCGCTAATGCCGTTTTATCCGCTTTACAACTTTCGGGCCTTCCGAGTGATGCTTTTTTATTTGCCGGTTTTTTACCCACAAAACAAAGCGCCCGAAAATCACACTTAATGACCTTTAAATCCGTTTCAGCCACTCTCATTTTTTATGAAACAGCAAATAGATTAATCGATTCCTTATCGGATATTTTGTCTGTTTTCGGGGATAGAGAAATCGCCGTTGTCAGAGAAATCACAAAAAAATTTGAAGAAACAAAAACGGGTTCTGTTTCCGATTTGATTCATTTTTATGAAGAAAACGGGGCTCCAAAAGGAGAACTTGTTTTGGTGATTGACAGAGAACGGGATAAAAAAGAACAAATTAATATTGAGGAGCTGATTCTTCAAATGCTTCAAACAAATTCCACAAAAGATACGGCTGAAATTGTTTCAAAAATCAGCGGTGTTACCAAAAAGGAAATATACAAAAAAGCCTTGGAGCTTCAACATGAAAAAAAATTTTAAAAACACACACATTACCGAACTGATTGCTCTTTTTTATTTAAGGTGTAAAGGATACCACCTACTTAAAAAAAATTTTGTTGTGAAAAACGGTACCGGAGCGGGAGAAATTGATTTAGTTATGAAGCGGGGAAGCACCGTTATTTTTGTTGAAGTCAAAAAAAGAAAAACGTATCTTCAGGCTGCCGAAGCCATCGATATGAATAATCAGTTACGTGTTGTGAAATCTTCTGCTGTTTTTTTGAAAAATCACCCTTATTTGAATCCAAAAAATATTCGTTATGATGCTGTATTGTTTAAAGATAAAAGCATTTGGCCAAAACATTTGAAAGATGCGTGGAGGGTTTTATGAACAAAAGAATTCTCTTTTGCTCTTTTTGTTGTTTGATGTTAAATGCCTGTCAGATAGCTGGAACTCTTTATAATGCCGGTCATAAAGTCACCTCTGTAATACTGGATGACAGAGCAATCAAAGATGATTATATCGACACAAAATTAAACCTTGTGATAAGAAAAAAACTAGCCCAAAAAGACATCAAATATTTTCTTGATATTGAAGTAACGGTTTTTGAAGGATATGTATTGTTAAACGGCGCTCTACCTGAAACGACTTTAATCGATGAAGTAAATGAATTAGTTTGGCAAACCGAGGGGGTTAAAAAAGTTTATAATTACATTCGCTTGGATACCCCCCCAAAAATCAGCATTGTGAATGAAGATGCAGCTATTTCCGCCAAAATCAGATATGAACTCTCACTCACAAAAGACGTTTCTTCCTTAAATTACAAACTCACGATGGAAAACGGCACCATTTATTTGATGGGCATCACAAAAAACGACGAGGAACTCAAAAAAGTTCTCGCCGTTATCAAAAACACCGTCAGTGTTCAAAAAATTATTGTTCTCACCCGTTATCAAAATTAAGAGGCCGGTGGCAACACTTCAATTTCAGCTAATCTGTTTTTACTCTTTGAAACAATGGTGAAAGAAAATCCGTCAATCACAAACGTTTCACCGACAGATGGAATCCGTTCAACCTCATACAGAATATATCCTGCCAATGTGGAGGCTTTTTCACCAGATAATTCCCATTTAAAATGACGATTAATGTCTCTTAACGTTGTTTGACCATCTAACTTAAAACCGCCTGCTTCTGTTTTCACCACTTCAAAATTTGATTCAGCCGGCACATCATTTTCATCCGAAATATCACCCACAATTTCTTCCAAAATATCTTCAAGCGTAACCAATCCTTCAATCACACCATATTCATCCACAACAAGGGCAAAATGTTCCCGTCTTTTTTTAAAAGCGTGCAACTGATCTAACAAAGAAGTCGTATTCAAAACAAACCACGGCTTTGTTAAATAATCCGCTACGGAAACTTTCACTTTTCCCCGATAATAAGCGTTCATTAATTTAAGTAAAGCTTTTGCATGCAACACCCCGATAATGTTATCCGGCTCACCCTTCCAAAGTGGAATCCGGCTATATGGTGAGCGACTTAAAAATTCAAAAATTTCCGGCAATGGCAATGCCGCATTTAAAGACACCAACTGACTTCTGTGCACCATAATATCTTCAACTGTCACATCGCTCAAATCTAACACACTTTTAAGCATAACTTTTTCCTGACTGATAACAGCATCCCCTTCAGACGGCATCAAAATCGTTCCTCTGATTTCAGCTTTTACCGTTTCGGCATCCATTTTGCTTTCAGCAGCCGGCAAAATTTTGATAATCATTTTTGAAAAACAACCAAAAGCTTTCACAATAGGAGAAAAACAAACAACAAAAAAGTTGAGCAATGGCACACTTGTCATTGCAAACCCGAGCGGATTGGCCATAGCATAGGTCTTTGGTAAAATTTCAGAAAACAGTAACACAACAACACTGACCCCAAAGGTTGCAATTAAAACGCCGTATTCTTCACCAAAAAATTCAATCATCAAAGCAGTTGAAAGCGCCGTTAAAGCAATGTTCACCACATTATTTCCAAATAACAACGTGCCAAGCAACTTCGGTGAATCTTTTTTAAGGAACAAAATTTTTTGCGCCCGCCAATCACCTTTTTTTCCAAGATCATAAAGTTGTGGCATTGAAACAGCGGTCATTGCCGTTTCCGTTCCCGAAAAATAAAAAGAAAGAAGCAATAAAAAGAAAATTAAAAAACAATCAAACATTTGATTTTTTCCTCAACGGTTTAAGGGGCCGTTTTCTTTTTTTATATTTTGGAAACAGCGCCTGATTTTTTTCATCAACAACTTCGATAATTTTTCTTTTTTCCAATTCTTTTAATAACCGAGTGACCGTTCGATAAGGTGATTCTTTAAAAGATTCCACCATAATATCAGCTTCGGAATAAACGGGATATCTTTCATGAACAAGCCTCTCAATTGTTTTTTGATTATCCGCAGCCGGAACCAAAGGCCGGTGCGTTCTTCCTTGCGTTCTTCTTGAAATAACATCGCTGGATGCTTTAATCCAAATTGAAATAGCTTTTTCGGATGCTAACTTTCTTGTTTTTTCGGACAAAAAAGCACCTCCACCCGAAGATAAAACACATGGCTCTCCGTTAAGAAGACGTTGCATCACCCGTTCTTCACCCAAGCGAAATTCATCCATACCGCATTTTGAAAACAATTCATTAATCAAAAAACCGGTCGATTTTTCAATTTCTTTATCACTATCATAAAACGGCAACTGCAATTTTTTTGACAGGATACGTCCTAAACTTGTTTTCCCAACCCCCATCATGCCGACAAGCAAAATGATTTTTGGTTCCAATAATTTTTGTTTCATGTTCTTTTCTTGACAATTCTTTATTAAATGTTGTATTACTTTTTATCATAGCAAGATTTATTCAATCTGTCCAGTATAAAGGAGTACAAAATGATTCATAAAGAAGAAAAAAAACATCTTTTTCTTAAAATAACCCTCCTTCTTCTTGTGGGTTTTTTCATTATTTTGGGATTAATTGAACCCAAAGCCGAAATCACTCATGTTGAAAAAGAAGTTTATGCCTCGTTAAAATAATGAAAAAAAGATCTCTCCTTTTTTGTTTTTCCTGTTTGTTTTGTTTTCCCGTCACAGCCTCTTTAATCGACTCCGGCGTAACGGTGGAAGATCTTTCTTCCTTTTCATTGAACACACTTGGGTATCATGACAAACTCGGAAAAGATTTATGGGTACAAAGTGACAAAGAAACACTTTTTCCCCTCATCGATAAAATTGGGCAAACCCCTTTAACACCCGCTTCAAGAAACGCCCTTATTTTTGCTTTGACGCAAGATTCAACCGGCTTTGAAATCAAAGAAGAAGAAACTTCTCTTTTTTTAATAAAACGGTTAAAAGCACTTGAAAGAATGGGTGCTTTTCAAGAAGCCTTGGATTTAATTGAACTTGTTCCAAGCCAAAATTTAACCCAAGATTTGTTGCTCCTCAAAACAAATTTATTGCTTGCTAAAGGAGATTTTGAAACAGCCCAAAAAGTCATTGAAGACTTATCTCCTTCCAAAAAAACAGATGAAGCGCAAATCAATCTTTTTTTGGAAACGGAAGAAAAAAACAAAGCTGTTTTATCATATGAAATTTATCGTGAAAATCAAGAAAACAGCGATACTTTATTTTCCGCTTTGGCAGAAAACGTTCTCCTTGAGCTTGAAACAAAGATCAAAAAAGAGGAAC
>JAZNVO010000273.1:0-2731 GCA_045592885.1 Alphaproteobacteria bacterium | reverse complement strand
GGTTACAGTCAAAGAATTTTCGTAAGTATAGGCCAAAACATCCTTTAACGTATCGGCCATCGCCAAATTTGATACAGTGCATAACATTACCGTTAAGTATGTGATTTTTTTAAACATTTTAATCCTTTCATCAGTATTTATAAGGTAAGATTATTATAATTTTAAAATTTTTTCAAGCGATTTTTATTTTTTTTCTTGACTAATAAAAAAAAACACTGTAAAAGGGTATTTACCTGAGGGCCGATTGGCAGAATGGCTTATGCAGAGGACTGCAAATCCTTTTATACTGGTTCGATTCCGGTATCGGCCTCCAAAACATGGTCCAGCGTAGCTCAGTGGTAGAGCAATCGGCTGTTAACCGATCGGTCGTAGGTTCGAGCCCTACCGCTGGAGCCATTAAAGGAGGATTCGATCGAATCCTCTTTTTTTATATTTGGGGGAAACAAAATGAAAAAACTTCTTTTTCTTTTAGCCATCAATTTTATTGTCATCGGCTTTTTTTTATTATTCCTCTTTGTCATCAAAAATGATATTATTCAATATAAAACACATACCGCATATATTACATCTTGGTCACCGGAAGCTTTAGAAACACATCCACCTTTTACATATTTAAATGAATTATTAAATGAAAAAGCCCCGGCTTATCAACTGTCCTATACCCCTCACCCATTACAACCGGATCTTAAAGAAAACGATTTTCATCTGATTAATCGTTTTTATTTCTTAAACCCGAAGCCTCAAGACAAAGAAAGGTCTTATTTATGGCAAGTTGAATCACCCTTTAAAATAGATATTAATCCAAAAACTCATGAAAAAAATTTTAAAAAAATATTCACATATTTTAAATCAAAAACAAATGGCAAAAACATTATTTATTTACCCATTCCATACGATTATCCAACCCCACTAAACACAAATTATTTTCAAAAAACCGTTTTATTGGCTCAAGTTGCCACCTATTATACAAAAAGACCAAAATACTGTATTTATCATTTACGCAATGAAATAGTTCAATGGATGCTCGAAACGCATCCGACTGATATTATATTTTGCGGAAATTATTGGGATGGATTAAAAAGAAAACTTTCTTCTCAAACACAAAAACATTTTGACACTCAATATCAAGGTTATTGTGCGGATAAATTTTCAACCATATCAAAAGCCAAATTTGCCCTTGCCTTTGAAAATGCCACATTTCCGGATTACGTGACCGAAAAAATATTTGATGTTATGACTGCCGGAACTGTTCCGATTTATGCCGGAGCTCCAAATATAACAAATTATGTTCCAAAAGAATGCTTTATTGATTATAACAACTTCAAAAGTCCAAAGGAGCTTTATCAATTCATTTCAAAAATGCCAAAAGAGGAATACTTTTCTTATATTAATTGCATCAATAAATTTTTGGAAAAACCAGAAAAACATGCTAATCATTGGAAAAACGTTACACACACTCTTTTTAAGCATCTTAAATTAGATCAAACAGTTATTGATAAAGAAAAAACATTTCAAGTATTCATAAAAAAAATCAAAAATATATTTCAAGATTTGAAAAATTAAAATCCCATCAAGATTCTGATTTCTTCTGAAACCCGATCAACCGTCCAAGGTGGGTCAAAAGTCAATTCAACCATAACAACACCAACTCCAACGACAGAAGAAACGGCTCCTGCCACCATTGCAGGCATATCTCCGGCAACCGGACACATTGGAGAGGTTAGCGTCATTAAAATATAAACATCACCGTTTTCTTTTTGATCAATGTCATAAATAAGCCCCATACTATAAATATCAAACATTAATTCCGGATCTTGAACGGCTTTTAAAGCTGATATAATCGCTGTTTTTAAAGCAATCGGCGTTCCTTCTTTTAACGGTTCACCTAAAGATATTTTAAAAGATTCTGTCTGAGGAATCTGACTTTCACCAACCAATTCATCTAAAACAAAAGATTTTTCAGAAAGCTCGGCAATAGGATCTTCTTTTTTATCCGTCATAATATTTACCTTTTAAAAAATGAAATGCTTTTTTTTAGAGCCGCAATAAAAGCATCTATATCTTCTTTTTCATTATAGATGCCCAATGAAACGCGCAAAGAAACTTCTTGCCCCAACCTTAGATGCAATGGCATGGCGCAATGATGCCCTTCCCTGATACATATTTTCTGTTGCGCCAAAATAAATGCGATATCAGAGGGATGAATATCTTGAACAACAAAAGAAACAAGACCTGTTTTCTTTACATTTGGAGCCAAAATCTTAACCTCTTTAATTTTTTCAAGTGCACTCATCAAATAATGCGTCAATTCTTTTTCATGTTTTTCAATAACACTAAAAGAAACTGATTCAATGAACTCAATGGCTTTTTTTAACCCGACCGCTTCAACAAAAGCCGGTGTACCGGCTTCAAATTTATAAGGGCTTTTTTTAAACACCGTTTTATCAACAAAAACACTTTCAACCATATCTCCGCCATATTGATATGGAGTCAATAATGCCAATGCTTCTTCTTTTCCATACATAACACCTATACCGGTCGGCCCATATAATTTATGCCCTGAAAAAACAAGGAAATCGCAATCTAAATCTTGAACATCAACTGATGTATGAGAAATACTTTGGGCCGCATCTACAACAACTTTTGCCCCAACCTGATGCGATTTTTGACAGATTTTATGAATTGGGTTCACAATACCCAAAACATTTGATAATTGAGTTATGGCAACAAC
>JAZNVO010000272.1:0-3760 GCA_045592885.1 Alphaproteobacteria bacterium | reverse complement strand
GCTTATTTTGAGATGATTTAACCGGATTGTTTTTCTTTCGGGCTTGTTTGAAATTATGTTTTGCCTGTTTGATTTGTGATAAACTCATTCCTTTAATAATTTGATTTGGAATGCAAGGATGAATGAATTTAACCGGTTGATTCAAAACAATTTCTTGAAAATGCGGCGAATAATAAATGGTGTGAACGGATGTATTTTGAAGGTGAAGAACTTTAACCTGAATGTCAGGTGGAATGATTGAAATTTTTGTATCATTTAAAATCAATTCTTCTGCGCAGATGTTTTTCGGAAGGGTTTTAAGCTGACTTGATGTGGCATCTAATTTTTGAACGGTGATATTTTCCGGTAACTTTTCAATCGGGCATCCGGAAATATTGACTTCTTTAGCACATAAATGATCCATAAGAGAAGATAAAGAAGAGTTTTCCGCTATTAAATCTCGGAAGAAAATGTTTTTTCCAAATGTTTTGAAGTTGTGACAATGGCTGATGTTCAAAATTTGAGTATTAATTGAATGAATTGTTTGAATGTTACTTCCTGTCAGGTTTATTTTTTGCGTTTCTTGATTTTCAAGAGAAAGATGAGTTAAATTATGACAGTTGACGGCTTCTAATACCAAAACTTTTAAGGAGGGATTGATGCTTTCAATCGGTGTATGAGAAATATTCAATGTGTTTATCATGACACTATCGCCGATTTTTGTTAATGGCGTGTGTCTGACATCCACAGTGTGTGCTTTAAAGTCGTCAGGGATATTTTCAAGAGCTGATTGATAACACATAACGATGTTTGCATTTTTTGTTTTCGGTAAAGTTTTTAATCCGGATTGGGCGGCAAAAAGATTTTGAAATGTTGTTCCGTTGCTTAAGAAAGAGATATTTTTGCAACGGGTAATATGAATGTTTTGCGTGTCTAATCGAGGAAGAAATGTGATGGCAGAACCAGAAAGGTTGAGTGTTCCTTCTATTTGGATATTTGAAGGCAATTTTAAAAGATTTTGGCAGTTTTCAGCACTTAATTTATAAAATTTTAATCCGTCCGGCAAAGAGGCAATCGGGGTGTTGTTAATTGATAAACTGTGTATTTGAACAGAAGGGTGAATTTTCACCAATGGTGTTGCATTCAAGCTCATTTCCTCAAAAACCGTTCCACAGGGTATTTCGCAAATTTTTGAAAAATCGGCCTGCACCGTTGCACCGGTCAAATTTTTCGGTAAAACGGATAAAGTGCTGTGTGTTGCTTTTAAATGTTCAAATTTGATTTGCGGGTGCAGGTGAGTTAAATTTTTTGTGTTTTTTAAATTGATAAATCGTGTTTGAATAGCCGGTAAAGAACATAATGAACTGTTTGAAGCATCCAAATATTCTGTAACAACGATGTTATCGGGTAAGCCCTTTAAACGGGTGCAATCCGAAATATCCAATTTGTTCAGTTTTAAAGGGGGTAACGTTGAAATGCCGGTTGAGGAAAGTAAAAGTTCTTGAGTTTGAAGATTGGGAGAAACGCTGATTAATTTGGTATTGCTTGCCGAAACAACGGGGGCTTTGATACCGAACGGCATATCAAATTGTTTGGGCGAATTTTCAAAGAAAAGGGTGCCAGAAATTGTGAGGTTTTCCGGAAAATTCTTTCGTTGAATTGTATCCGCCTGTTCAATGAAAAGTTTTTCAACCGTCACGTTTTTAATTTCCTGATCAATCATATGGCCGTTTAATCGAAGCGTTTTTAACTTTAAAGGTCTTAAGTGAATGTTTGGAACATTACAAAGATTTAAATTGGTTGTATGAATAATGCCGTTTGATTCAAAATGATACGGAATTTTGTTGTAAATTAAATATTTGATTAAATTATCTTTGTCATATCTATCATAAATTTGATAACTTTGGTTCAATGAATCCAAATACATTGAATCAACAACCATATAGGTGCCGGGGGTTGTGTTTGTGTTTAAATGATCATTGATAAATGTTTCCAATATTTCTTTGAAAGCTTTGTTTTGAAGACCGTATGTTTTATCAATTTTATAAATCCGTTCAACATGAAACGGATCAAGAATCAAATCTTCTTCATCCAAATGAGCCGTTTCTTCTTGAACGAATTTTTTCTTGACCTGATTCATATCCTCATAATCGCATAAAAGGTTTTTGCTTAACTGAATTTCGGGAAAATTAACATCAATATCTATATTTGTTAAGTGATAGGAGCGTTGGCGAAGTGTTTTTGCCGTTTCAAAAGGTTTTAACAAAATGCGAGAGAGTTTTTTTTGCGGATTTTGACTGTTCACCCCATAAGCGATAATGGAGCCGGTGCCGATTTGCATCATCACGTCTTGAAAATAAAGGCCGCCGTTTGACATACAGCTTTCCCATTGCACAAAGGTGGACATGGATGAAATATCTTTCGGATCCGTTGAAAGAATGATGGTGTCAATGCCGGTTTCATTTTCACAATCGCTCAAAGGTTTGACCAGCATTTCACTCAATGAGGTATGAAAAATTTTGATTTTTTGATTGATGTTTTGAAGGGCAGAAATAAGTTCATCCGTGTTTTTTAATTGATAAGCTTTTAAATGCCGTAATAAAACAATATCTAATCGAAAGGGTGGAAAGTCTTTATTTTTTTTGAATTTTGAAAAATAAAGCGAAAGTTTATCCGTGTTTGGAATTTTTGTGATAAAGCGGAAAAATCTTTGTTTAAATTCTTCATTTTCTTCAAGCAGTTTTAAAAGATGAGCCCCTTCAGTTTCAAATTGGTGCAATTTTGCAACAGGTTTCATATTTTGTTTTTGATGAAGCCAAATGCGTTTGTTTTTTTTGTTTTTATCATCATTTTTTGTTTCAACGAAAAATGAAAATTTTTCATTCCTTAACAACGGATAATTTAAATAACCCACAATATCTTGCATCAGCTCCGTTTCGGATAAAATCGGTTTTGTTCTTAAATAAATGCGAGAGTTGTTTGAAAAAATTTTGGGGAATCTGATACCATATAATGTCCGGCGAATAAGGCCTATTTCTTCCAATGCTTGAAAATTATCATATGTGGCCTGCACTTCTTTTTTGAGAGTTAAAAGGATTTTTTGAGCTTCTTCTTGAGTTTCTGAATGAATGATTTTGAACAAATATTCCGTTTCATTCAGGTTATATTTTGCACTTGCAAGGATGATTTTTTTTAATAAAGAGATTGTTTCTTCTTTATCATGCGGATAATAAATTTTGTTTTGATGAATGCCGTAAAACAATTCAGCTTTGTTTTGTGCTTCTGTGATTGTTTGGCGATACATTTGAATCACATCACTTGTTGACATGATTTGATAATTTTTTTGCAATTTAACAGCAGGTGTCATCAATAAATTCCTAAAATAAAAAAGTTCGCTTATTTTACCATAAGATTAACATTTTGTAAATATGATTTTTAAAATTATTTAAAAATATAGCCAAAAGAAAAATAGCTTGCGAAATAAGTTCTTTTTTTATATAATGAAGAAAATTTTTAAGATGAGATAAAGATGATTAAAAGGAATTTAACTTTATTTAAATGGGATCATTTTTTGGGAGGATTGTGGCCGTTATCCACGCTCTCAATTGTTTATTTTGAACAAATTACAAATTCTTATGCTTGGGCAATGGCTGTTTTTTCTCTTTCCTCGGTGGTAACAACGATGATGGAAATTCCCGTCGGTGTTTTTTCGGATAGATTAGGGCGTCGAAAAACACTTATTTGGTCGCCGATTTTGGTTTTTTTGACTTTTTTATGTTGG
>JAZNVO010000271.1:0-9520 GCA_045592885.1 Alphaproteobacteria bacterium | reverse complement strand
GCAGCGGATTGCTAATCCGTCATCGTGAAAGCGATGCGTAGGTTCGATTCCTATACTCTCCGCCATAAACCGCCTTTGGGCGGTTTTTTTATGGCGGAAGGTTTGTTTGAGAGTTGTTGTAAATATTTTCTACGGTTTTCTGATATAAAATCCTTTGTATCTTTTATTTTTGAATAGTTACAATATGTTCCGGATGAGGTTTTAAATTTTTGAGCTTTTTGGCAAAAAATTTCGGATAAGCTTCATATTCATCCAATTTATCAATTTGTAACCAACACATTTTTTCTTCAAATCCTTGGGTAAAACTGTGACTATTTAATTCTTGAGTTCCTCTCGATTTCATCAAAAAATAAAAAGTGATTTCATGACAGGTAAGCCCTTTAAACATACCGTCATCTCTTGAAAAAAAGTTTTCATGGATAAATGCCAATCTGTCAATTTCATAATGAATACCTGTTTCTTCAAATACTTCTCTTTTAACTGCATCTTCCATCGTTTCATGAAGTTCAACACCGCCGCCAATGGAGTAATAATATTTTTCCGAATCATTTGTTGCAAATAAAACACAGCCATTTTCAATAATAATGCCGGCCGCTCTTAAACGAAATCGATCATTTTCTTTTGTTTGCAAGCAAATGTCTCTTGTCTTTCCTTCAATGATGTTTGTTTTTTTCATTTTTTCCTCCTAAAAAATAAAAACGAGGTCTTTTTATCATAAAATAAACAAAAAATCAATATGTTATTTAAAATTTAAATATCTTCTTGTTTAAAGATAAAAAAAATGCTATATTACTTTTGAACGTTTTTTTTAAGAAAATACCAATGAGAATATCAACAATTAATTTATTAACTTCAAAAAAGCTCTCTTTTTTTAAGGGAGCTTTTTATATTTTTTAGGAGGGACTATGAGTGAAGAAACAAGATATGTCGGGGCATCTGTTTATGGGTTAAGAATGCCGATTATTCAACAAGGAGATGATATTGCCGAAATTATTTCAAATACATTAATAGATGCCGGTTGCTCTTCTTATCAACCGATTGAATTGAATAATCGTGACATTTTGGGTATAACTGAATCATTTTTGGCACGAGCACAAGGTAATTATATCACACTTGAAGATATTGCTGATGATGTGACGGATAAATTTCCGACCGGAGATGTGGCTGTTGCTTTTCCGATTTTGTCACGCAACCGTTTTGCCAAAGTTTTAGAAGGTATTTCAAAAGGAGTGAATGGAAAAATTTATGTTGTTTTAAGCTATCCTGCAGACGAAGTTGGGAATGCTTTAATGGATGAAGAAGATTTATATACATTAGACATCAATCCTTATTCTGATGTTTTAACAAAAGAAGAGTTCAGAAAAAAAGTCGGCACTTATTTGCACCCGATTACAAAAACGGATTATTTAGAGCTTTATCAAAGTATTTCTGATAAAATTGAAATTCTTTTATTGAATAATCCAAAAGATATTTTGAAATACACCAATCAAATCATTGTTGCGAGTATTCACACTCGTCATCGGCATAAAAAAATGCTTTCTGATTTGGGGGCGAATGTGATTACACTTGATGAAATTTGCAACACACCGTCAGAAATTTGTGGTTGGAGTGAATATGGATTGTTGGGGTCAAATTATGCTGATTCAAATCGTTTAAAACTGTTTCCAAGAGATGCGGAAGCTTTTTGCACACATTTGCAAAAATTGATTTTATCCAAAACGGGAAAAACAATTGAGGTGATGATTTATGGGGATGGGGGATTTAAATGCCCAAAAACAAAAATTTGGGAATTTGCAGATCCGGTTGTTTCTCCAGGATTCACAAAGGGATTGAAAGGAATGCCCAATGAAGTAAAAATAAAAGCTGTTGCAGATAATAATGCCGGTAATTTAACAGAAGCGGTTAAATCAGCGATTGCTGAAAAGAAAAAAGGTAATGACTCATATGCTTTGGGCACAACACCAAGACAAATCACTGATTTGGTTGGGTCGTTATGTGATTTGACAACGGGATCCGGTGATAAAGGAACGCCTGTTGTGTTAATTAAAGGTTATTTTGATGATTATACAACGGGAAATCCGATTGAGTAATAACAGCATAAAATAAAAAACTTGTCTTATTTTGGGACAAGTTTTTTTGTTTTATCAAAATATTGATGTTTTTTGTAAATTATAGTAAAATATACAAGATTTAAAAAACGAGATAAAAAAATGTTTTCAAGATTTGCTTCAATTGTATATACACTAAAACACAAAATTGCTTTTTTAAAAGTTGAAAAAAAGCTGACAGGAAAAAATACAATAAAAGGTGTTTTGCACGATATTGATAAACCGTTTTTGTATTTATTTTGTTTTTGGTTGAGTTGTGAAAAAATTCACAAAATGCACCGAAAATACAGTAAACATCATGTAAATAATAATTTAAAAAAAACACAGGCTGATTTGATTGAAACGGTGATTGATTGGGAATGTGCCCGTTTCACAAAATCGGATAAACCCTTGAATGCTTATGATACATTGATGAGATTTTATCCGGAACACAAAAAAACATATTTGCCGATTATCAAAAAATATTTACCGCATCAGATAAAAGAAAAAGAGTAAAATGTGGGAAGAAAAATGATTTTTGAACTTTTAGCGGCAATTTTGGGATTGATACAAGGCTCGTTATCGCTTTTGAATAAAA
Organism: Alphaproteobacteria bacterium; assembly: GCA_045592885.1. Taxonomy (GTDB): domain Bacteria; phylum Pseudomonadota; class Alphaproteobacteria; order CAAHEQ01; family UBA3637; genus RGIG4140. The sequence goes on along the minus strand of JAZNVO010000271.1, from coordinate 6,835 downwards.
GAATACATTGGTTTTTTTATCTTTTGCAATTAATCGTTTTAATTATATTTTCTTGGAATGAAAAATTATATGGTGATGTGGCAATTTCAGTTATATTTATGTTTTTTTGTATTTTGGGGTTCTTTTTTTGGAATTCAAAAGAATATAAGCATATTTCAAGTTGCACGTTGAAAGAACGGCTTAGATATATCTGCTTTGTTTTTTTTGGAACTTTTAGTGTTTATTTTCTCTTAAAACAATCAGATGATCCGTTACCGTTTTTGGATTCTTTTACAACCGTTTTAAGCATTTTTGCTCTTTATTATATGGTGAAGCACAAAATCGACACATGGTTTTTATGGTTCACTGCGGATGCGGTGTATGTTGTGCAGTATGCGTCGCTTCAAAATCCGGCTTTTTATTTGTTAAGTCTTTATGTCATTTGGACGGTTATGGCCGTTATTTCATATTGGTATTGGGTTCTTATTTTAAAAAGAGAATCAAAAGAAACTATGGCTCATAAATCTTGATGCAAGGGGGCATTTGAAGACGTTTAAAGGCGTTTTTTTGATATCTTTTTTTAATTTCAGAGACAAGATTTTCTTCCTCTTTTAAAACAGGTTTGTTATCAAAAATATGATTTTTTAAAATCCTGTCTAACACATTATAAGGTGGTAATGAATCGGTATCTTTTTGATTGGGTTTAAGTTCGGCAGAAGGTGGCCTTGTGATGATTTCTTTGGGAATGAAGAAGTTCCCTTCTTGATTGAAAAGAGTGGCCATTTGATAAATATCTGTTTTATATAAATCGCCAATTGGAGCCAAAGAACCTGCCATGTCTGCCCCATATAATGTGCAATATCCCATGGCGCTTTCAGATTTGTTTCCACAAGAAAGAAGCAACCATCCTTTTTCATTTGAATAGGCCATGCCGATAATCGTTCTGATTCGGGCTTGTATGTTTTGATCCGTGACCTCGTTTTTCATTTCAAAGGGTAGGGTGCTGGAAAAGTTATCCACAAGCTTTTGTATGTCAATTTCTTGATAATCAACTTTATTAAGATAGGCAATTTCTTTTGCAAGTAAAAGACTTGTGTTTGAGGTGTATTTTGTTTTCATCATAATGCCATGTACGTTTTGAGGACCTAAAGCTTGTGCGCTTAAAGTTAAAACAAGGGCGCTGTCTAATCCGCCGGATAAACCAAAAACAACTTCTTTAAATCCGTTTGAAAAGCAAAAATTTTTGAGCTCTTTGATGATTTTTTCTTTTGTTTCTTTTATGTTTTTCATGTGTTATCCTTTCTAACTTCTCTGTAATTCGTTTCTTGCTTCTCTTAATGCTGTGTCTCTTAAATTTTTTCTTGTAAGAAAGAGTTGTTTTTCAAGACCGGCAACGTAAGTGTGTGGTGATTTTAAACGAAGATGTGTTTCATCCAATCGATTGAGATTTGAAGAGGCATACTCTTTGATTTGAGTGAGAGGCTTATTCATCTCTTTTTGATTGACAACACCGTTTTTGATAACCTCTGTCATTGGTCGATAAGCTTTTTTTCCTTTTAAGAAGGTTTTGACTTGTTCATTTTCAAGTCGAATGGATTGAAGAGTTTCGCTTAACGAATCGGTGTTTAAAAATGTTTTATCAGCCTGATGAATAATATCACCGGCATATTTATTATTTTCATCAATTAATCTGATAATATCCGTAGCTCCCGGAATGGTGGTTTTGATGGCTAATTCAGATACTTTAATCACGTCTCTATCCCCGGTTTTTTTGAGTTTGTAAACACCACCTAAAGCAGCTTGATCATAACTTGTTGCTAACATAGTGCCGACGCCAAAAATGTCAATCGGAGCTTTTTGTTCTAAAATAAGGCTTTGAATTGTGTATTCATCCAAATCATTCGATGCAGTGATTTTGGTGTCATAAAAACCTTCTTTGTCCAAAAGAGTGCGCACTTTTTTCGAAAGATAGGCCAAGTCACCTGAATCAAGACGAACACTTTTAAGAAAAATGCCTGTTTCTTTTGAGGCAAGAATAGCATTTTTTACACCTTGAATGGTGTCGTATGTGTCAATGAGTACACTCGCTCTTTCAGGATCTGATCTCATATAATTTTTAAAGGCTTCTTTTTCGGATTCTTCTCTCATAATCAAACAATGAGCCATTGTGCCAGAAACAGGGATGTTATAATATCTGCCGGCCTCAACATTTGAAGTGGCATCAATGCCCCCGATGAATGAAGCTCTGGTTGGAGCGAATCCTTGAGTGTCTTGTGCCCGACGAAGTCCCATCTCAAGAACGGTTCTTTTTTTGCCGTCTGATTGAGAAGCACGCACAATCCGGCTTGCTTTTGTTGCAAATAAACTTTGAGCATTAATGATATTCAAAATTCCTGTTTCAATCATAATAGCTTGCCAAGCAGGTCCGGTTACTCTGACAATCGGTTCGTTTGGAAAAACAATTTCCCCTTCTTTAAAAGCATACATATCAATTTCAAGACGGGAATTTTGAAGCATTTTTAAAAACGGTTCTTTAAAACCTAATGTTCTTAAATAATCAATATCTTCCTTTGAATAATGCCAGTCATTCAGCCATTTTAAAACTTCCCCAAGACCGGCAGTGAGAAGATATGCCCCTTGAAAGGGAGCCTTTCTGATGAACATTTCATAAGTTTCCGTTTTGGTGTGAGTTCCTTGATCAAACATGGCCTGTGCCATGGTTAAGTGGTATAAATCGCAAAAAAGAGGAGAAAATTTATTTCTATCCATTTTATGGCTCCTTTCATTAAATAAGAGAATGAATTTCTTTTGGTACATCTTGTTTCCAAGACGGATCGCCTTCTTTTATTTTGTTTCTGATTTTTGTTCCGGAAATTGGTAAGACTTCTCTAAAAAATTCTTTGGTTTCAAATCCTTTTGTTTTAAATAAAGCGGCATCTTGACCTGTTCCGCAATAGTATTTTGTTGCCTTAAAGGGCAAATGCTTTTTTACAAAATCAACCCATTTTGGCGGATTATGGATATCTTTGATACCACGGACAAAAAGCCGATTGTTTTTCATTTCATTTAAATAAATTTTTTCAACCATTTGAAATCTTTTTTCAAAGGAATAAGGATTTTTTTCATCTTTTGAATCCATAGATCCGATTAAAAGAATCACTTTTTCATTTTCTTTTAACATGGTATCAATGATTTTTTTGTGTCCGTTATGAAATGGTTGCAATCGCATAATTGTCAAAGCTGTTGTCATAATTAACCTCTTTGTCGTTGAATCTGTTTTAAAAAAGCATGGCTTGTTAAAGTTTTTATTTTTCCTTTTAAAACAGCAGATTTAAAGGGTTCTTCTTTTAAAACTTCCTTTGTTTCTTTTTTAATTCCTCGAGTTAAATCTGTCAAAATCGTGACGGGAATGTCTCTTTTAACCCATCCTAAAAGAGCTGCTTTATTGCAAATGTCAGAAGCGATACCGCACAAAATAACCTCTTCTGTTTCCTTGATAATGGGATCATAAACCTTGTCAATACTTCCGGCCCACATATCATAAGTTGATTTCCTTAAATGTTGAATGGCGCGTATTTTTGTTGTAAGATTTCCTTTATTAATGGCCAGTAACCATCCGATTGTTCCCTTTTCACAATGAAGAGGAAAACTTTTTGATTCATCTGTTTGAAAATAAGTTTCTTTAAAATGTGTATCATATGTCACAATGGCATTTGTAAAAACATTTTTCGGTAACTGCTCAAAAAAAGCTTCTGCCCTTGCAATAAGTGCTGGATCCCCTTTTTTATTATCAAAGCTTAATGCCCCATTGGGAGCAACGAAATCATTTTGAAAATCAATGAGATTTAAAGTTAATTTTTTTGTCATAAAAATCCTTTTGTTATTGCTTTTTTGTTATTAACAATTTATTATTAACATAAAGATAAAAAGTTGTCAAGATAATTTTTTTAAGGAAAGTTGCAAAAAAATATGTTTCAAGGGATTGTTATTTAAAAAACAATATGTTATTATCAAAATGATTTTAACAATTTTTTTACGAGGATAAAAATGTTCATTAAAAAAGCAGAAAAAACATTTTTAAAAACATACGATTCGTCAGTTTTTGAAAAAGTATCGGTCACAACGGATTTGCTGGTTTTTAGTATTTCTGATTTAAAAACAAATAATTACCGTAAATTGTCCGAAAAAGTGATGAGTGTTTTTTTAACGAATCGTGATCAATTCCCGTTTAAAGGATGTTGGAGTTTGCCCGGTGGATTTGTTGGCGTGAAAGAAACATTAGAAGAAACGGCCAAAAGAGTTTTGCGTGAAAAAATTCATTTAGATGATTTATATTTGGAACAGCTTTATACATTTGGGTCCATTGAGAGAGATCCGAGAATGCGGATTCTTTCCGTTGCTTATATGGCACTTGTTGAGAGATCTGATTTGCCTAATAGTTTGCAACAATCGGATAATTGGTTCAATATTCAAAGAGAAGAGGGATCTTTGCTTTTGAAAAATGAAAACAATCCGGAAATTGTTTTTGATCTTTCAAAAAAAGACGAGCTTGCTTTTGATCATGCAGATATTATTTCGGTTGGCCTTGAACGACTCAAAAATAAGATTGAATACACGGATTTGGCATTTCATTTGGTGCCAAATGAATTTACATTAACCGAACTTCAAAATGTATATGAAGCTGTTTTAGGGAAAAAATTATTAGCTCCGGCATTTAGAAGAACTATTAAATCAAAGGTTGTTGAAACAGGCAATATGACATCCGGAAGCGGACACCGTCCTTCAGCGTTATTTGAATATAAATCTGAATAACTCTTTTGATTTGTTAAGGATTCTTCTTAGCTCTTTTTTTAAGAAATATTTGATTACTTGTTTATATTTTTTAAGTTTTTTGAAAGTTTTTTTCTTTAAGTGTTTTTTTGGTTTGTGCATAATGAATTCACCAGACATAAGCGAACACCAAATTTGAGTTAACGAATGGTTTGAAAAAGCGATATTTTGAACTGTGAAAAAAAGAATAACGTAAAAATAAAACCAAATAACGTACATAAAGGCAAAGTAAATGATGGTTGTTTGGAGTGAAAGATCGTTTGGAATCATTGAGTAAAGAATGGCGCTGGGGATGAGGAATAAGAAAGAAATAAAAATAAAAAATCTTTTTCTGCCGGCAAAGAGAATATAAAAACAGGTATAGACAAGAAATAAACATATCAAAGAAATTAACGATGAGAGTGTGTTGGCATTTTGAATGGTTGAAAGAGAAAATAAATAAAGTTTTTTTAATATGGGTCCGGTATATTTGAAAAATAATATAACAAAGCCAATATTAATGGCGGTAGTTACCCAAAATTTCAAAATATAAAATGGATTTTTAAATCCGCGCCAAAAAGCTTTCTCGACATATCTTTTTTTCATTGGACCAGTTAAGGTCATAATCAATATAGTGAAAAAATAAAATATGGCAAAAACTATAAGACTATAAATAATCAACCAAGGTATGTGTTGCCAAGAAATAAAAGACAAGTTAGAGATGCCCGGGGTTTGATCTAAAACATGAATAACGAAACTTGTCCAAAGTGAAACAATGGATAAAAACCAAAAAATCATAATAGTTGAAATAAAAAGAGATTTTTTGAAATATTTTTTGAATGAAAAATACCCATAAGATTGGTTGATTGATTTGAATGAAAGATATGAAAAAAAAGAAAACCATAAAGCCTTCCAAAGGGCGTATAAAAATGCGGTTGTGAAATAAAAAACAATACCATTTTGAAGTTTTTGATTTTTCAAAAAATAAAATAATTGAATAATTCCATCTGGATTTTTCCAAATAAGACGATAAAGTCCCAATAAAACAATTGAAGAAATCAACAAAAAAAAGAATGTGGCAATGAATGTAAATTTGTTGAATGAAAATTTTAATGCTTTTTGGAAGGAATATCCGGAAAAATCAATTGTTGAAAGGTTGATTTGTTGAAATTTTTGATGTTTTTTTGTCAGCGCTCGTTTATGGCCAAGATAATCTTTTTCGGTGATTATCCCCTTTTTTAGCATATATTCCAAATTTTCATATTCTTGCCTGTTAACCATAAAGGCTCCCTTTTTTGTATGATTTTAAAAATAACATACAAAAAAAAGAAACACAATATAAATTAAATGAAAGGATTATAAGCCCATTGTAAAAGAGCTTGCCGTTGTTTTTTGCGACAATTTAAATCAAATGGAAAACAATTTTTTTCAAGTTGTGCTTTGTGTCTTTGAAACGATCGCCATCTTTTAATTTGAATTGTATCAATAATTGGGAGTCTTCTTCCTAAATAATACCTACAATACCATTGAAACCAACCTCTTGGATCGGGCTCAAATATCCATCCTTTTGTTTGCCAGATGGGCAAGCTTTGTCTTGATTTAACTTTGAAATAATTACATGAAATATCTGGTTCTTTAGGCGAAAGTTTTGCATTGATAAACCATTCCTGCGGAAATTCATTTTGACAATCTGTTAGATATTTTCCCTCAAAAACTCCTAAATGCAACATTTCTTTTGGGGTTAATTCAGGATGGAACAAAGGAGAGAAATTTTGTCCTTCAGGTTCGGTTGTTTCATAAGAATAATTTTGTTGCATTTTATCAAAAACAATTATTTTCATTTTATTTATATAAGGGATATAAAAAATTTTTAAAGAGGATAAAAAGATTTTGTTTTTTGCCAAAAATATAATATAATCAATTGAGTTAATTTAAAATGAAGATTGTCAAATGGCCAAAGAAATAGAATTTAACAAAAAGCTTTTTTCAAAAGAAGATATTTCATCTTATGAAAAAATAATAAAAGAGTTCAAAATAAGACGCCCTT
>JAZNVO010000270.1:0-9874 GCA_045592885.1 Alphaproteobacteria bacterium | reverse complement strand
CATCTTCAATCGGGCCGACCGTTGTTTTAAACATAAGGTTAAACATTCTGGGTTCCGTTAATTCTGTTGACCCGCAGTTAGGACATTTGCCATCTTTAATATGGTCAGCTCTAAAACGGTTTTTGCATTTTTTACAATCCGTTAAAGGATCGGTAAATGTGGCTTCATGACCACTGTAATGCAAAACTTTTTGATGTGTTAAAATAGAAGCATCCAATCCTTCGATATCATCACGTTCATAAATCATAGAACGCCACCAGGCGGCTTTTAAATTGTTTTTAAGCTCAACACCCAAAGGACCGAAATCATAAACCCCTTGTAAACCGCCGTAAATATCGGCACTTTGAAAAATAAATCCACGTCTTTTACAAAGCGAAACCAATTGGTCCATAGATGTTGCTGGCATAATAAACTCCTATAATAAAAATTGTTAAACGAATAAATATTAGCATAAAATAACGAAAATTTCAATGTTATTAAGGTATTTTTTATTGAAAATTTTGTTGTAAGTAAAATAATTAATTTTCTGCCTGTTTTTTTCTTTAAAATACCTGAAAAACTATGCCTTGTTTAATAAAATTGCGATTCGCAAAAATAAGCTAAATTTTTCACTGTAAAAGGCAAAAAAAAACGGGGTTTCCCCCGTCTTTTTTTTGTTTGATACTAACTATTTGTTTCTTTTTCCGGTTAAATGATAAATTCCTGTTTCCGGATTAAGCTTATATACTTCAATTCCCCATCTGTCCCATACAATTTCAAAAGAACTCGGTGTGATGTTTTGAATTTGACCATGATCTGTTCCGTTTTTACGACGGGCACGGTTGCCATCAAGTGGAACAATTGTATCTGTCCAATCCGGATGTTTAACTGTTACTTCGGCTGTCAAATTGATTGGTGACTCACTGCTTGGCAAACCTTCAAACAAAGCATTGTTTGAATAATATGCTACACCGGCTGTCAACCCACCCAAAACGACTAAAAATAATAAAAATTTTTTCATGTTTTCTCTCCTTTTATTGCTATTCTTATTTCTATGTAACAAAAAAAAATAAAAAAAACAACAAAAAAATTAAAAATTTTTAAAAAAATTAAAATGATAACGGAAACGTTGTTTGAATGATTCCACAATCTATTTGATAGGGGTTGTTTTGAGTATTTGATTGTTTGCTCGGTTGTTTTTTAAATTTGTTAAAAAGAGCATCCGGTGTGTCAACAAAAGAGTGACATTGACCTATATGTATCATTGGGTTTAATTTTTTTGTTTCTTCTTCAATGGTATTCATTTGAAATGTGAATTCGGATGAGCTTTTTTTATAGTCATTCGGTATCTTAAGATCAATTGGAGTGGTTAAAAAATTTATTTTCGGTATCTGTTTTTTGGTTTGAAAAAACGGGTGGTATGTTGAGTGCATCATCCAACATACCGCAATCACAAAAAGAAATATCAGAATGTATAAAAATTTTTTCATACCTTTGACTATATATTGAACAAAAATTTTTTCAAACAAAAATGAAACTTTCTTTTTTATAAATTAACGTTGCCGAAGTGTTTTTAATGCTTCAAATAATGCTTGTTGAACAGATTTTGGCAAACGGGAGGCTCCCACTTTGATTTCATGAGGGGTCAATTTTTTCCCGCTTTCAATCCATTTGTTCAAAATGACATTTGAATTTAAAAATAATTCATAAACTTTATTAATTTGTTTATGGGCAGTTACCGGATTCATATATGTTCTTTTCTCATCGGCTGTTTTTGCAAAGTTTTTTTCAACGTTTGGTGTGACTAACGCCCCTAATCGAATGGCTTTTGCATACAAAACAGGATTAATGGAACATTCGCAAAGGAGTTCTAACACTGTTTTTCCTGATTTATAATCGGGACAGCAATTTAAATCAACACTTTTAAGATTTATTAATTTTTGATTTCTGCGCAAACGGTTTTCAAAAACGGTTAAATAATGTTTTAAACTCAATTCAGCTTTGTCATAAGCTAATTGTTTGTCTTCAGCATAGGAAATACCGCTAACTTCAGTTGCAATTTCAGAAAGCATACCGATCATGCTGTCAGAATTTCCGGAAGCATATTCCTTCAAAATTTCAATTTCATAATCGGATAGTTTTTTGTTATCAGCATTTTTTAAGATTAAATCTTTGATTTCTTTTGTTTTGGTCATTTTATTTCCTTAAATATTGAGATTAACGAGAGTTGTCTTTTTTATTTTGATGTATAACTGTATTAACGTTTCTAAAAAAACTTTTTTGTCTGAAAAGAGCGGTTGCGTGAGATTTTAAAAAGTGATTGATGATGGCTTTTTGAGCTCTTGTTGTGAGAAGCCCTTTTTGAAGTGACATCATCGCAATTTTCGGTTCGTTATAACAAAGATAAATGCCCCTGAATTTTTCATATTCGCCTTGCATCATATTGAGTTGATCTTGGCGCGTTTGGTATCCTTGATAATAACACATTTGATGAAAAGCATCCTTTCTGTTTTCTTCAATTTTAGATAACAGTTCTTTGTCGGATGAATTGTTCACAATCTCTTGTAAGTCAATCAATATTTCTTTTACTATATTTTTTCTTTTTTGTGACATTTTGTTTTAATTTACCGGTGTTCTTATTTTTTTTAAGTGCTCCATTTTATCATATATTTTAAAATCTGTCAATGTTTTTTTATAAATAAAAACCCGCTCAAAATGAACGGGCTTTTTTTCTTTGGTCTTTATTTGTGTTCTTTAATCTTGACTTTTTTGTTGCTACTTGTTTTTTCGGGTATTTTAGGGATATTTATTTTTAATACACCATTTTCAAAATCAGCTTCAGTTTTTTCAAAATCACAATTCTCGGGCAAGGGAATGCTTCTGTTTAAAAAACCAAATGAGCGTTCTGAAAAATAATATCCGTTTTCGTTTGTTTCTTCATGTGTGTTTGTTTTTTCACCACTGATGGTTAAATATCCGTCTTTTGAAATTTGAATATCAATATCTTTTGCATTCATGCCGGCAAGTTCAGCTTCAATTTGAATTTCTTTATCTGTTTCAAAAATATCAATATCCGGATTTAACAAGTCATTATCAGGGAAAAAATTTTGTTTTGCAGGAACAAGATGTTTGTCAAAAATACGGTTAATTTCATTTTGAATGGCATTAACTTCTTTACTTCTGTTTTTGAGATATTTTTTTGTGTATGGGGCGATTTTTTGTGTCATTTTTCATCTCCTTATAATATAAAAAAACGCTTATCAAAGTCTAAGATAAGCGTCTTTTTTTTTCTTTCAATGCAAACCAAAACTATTGGCTATCTGTCTTTTTGGATTTAAATTGTGCCATGTAAAGTGCATGATATGCCCCTTTATTTTCAAGAAGTGTTTCGTGTGTTCCTTCTTCAATGAGTTTTCCTTCATTGACAACAACAATTTTGTCCGCATTTTGAATGGTTGATAAACGGTGAGCAATTACAAAGACTGTTCTATCATTCATCAGGTTGTCAATGGCTTGCTGAACAATGGCTTCCGATTTATTATCAAGAGCGGAAGTGGCTTCATCCAAAATAACAATTGGGGCATTTTTAAGAAAAGCTCTTGCAATTGCCACGCGTTGTTTTTGTCCGCCGGAAAGCAGAACGCCGCGCTCGCCGATTTCGGTATCCAATCCTTTTGGAAGGGATTTGATAAATTCATCCAAACAAGCACTTTGAAGAGCTTTTTCAATTTCTTCATTTGTTGCATTTTCTTTGCCAAGTAAAATATTTTCTCTGATTGTTCCGGCAAATAAAAAGTTATCTTGGAAAACAACGGCGATTTGACTTCTTAATGATTTTAATGAAACATCTTTGATGTCTTTCCCGTCAATATAAATGTTACCTTTACTGATTTCATAAAATCTTGGCAACAAATTGACAAGAGTTGTTTTCCCTCCACCGGAATTACCGACAAAAGCAATTTTTTCACCTTTTTTGATCGTTAAGTTGATGTTGTCCAAAACGGTTTTTTTGCCGTCATAACTAAAAGTGATGTCCTTGTATTCGATTTTGTTTTGAATGGGTTCTAAATCAGGGGCGTTTTCTTTTTCGGCAACGCTCATTTTCATCTCTAAAAATTCAAACACGCGCTCAATTGCCATAAATGACATTTGAACGGCTGTGAAATTTTTTCCGATATTTTTGACCGGTGTATAAAGCATTAAAAGAGCTGTCATAAAGGCAACGAAATCACCACTTGTGATTGTGCCGGATTTGATGAGATAACTGCCATACCAAATGGTTCCGGCAATCCCTAAAGAAATGATGATGTGCATCATTGGAGAAAGCCAAGCAGTTTTTTGAGTGTATTTGATTTTGAGTTTGAACATTTGCTTAAGAACGCTTGAAAATTTGTTGCTTTGATGATTTTCAAGATTGTATGAAGCAATGGTTTTTAGACCCGAAAAGGTTTCGTTAAAAGCTGTTAAAACCGCCCCACCGGCCATAACGGTTGAATTCATCACTTCTTTGATTTTTTTTCTAATCTTTGTGAGTGGATAAAGAGCCGATCCCAACACAATGATGGCAATAATTGCCAGTTGCCAAGACGTATAAAATAAAACAAAAATAAGAGAAAATGATGAAAACAGGCGGGTTGTGAAAACTTTCAAATTGTTAAGTAATCCAGAACAGGCTAAATTAGGGTCACTATCGCATCTGAAAACCACAAAACCGGAGGTGTTTTTGTCGACAAACGCTGATTCACAGGTGACCAGTTTTTGATAAATTTTTTCTTTGACGTTATTGGTTATTTTTCCACCGACCCAAGCATTTAAATAAGATGCTCCGTATTCCAATGCACTTTGAATGATTGTGAAAATAACAATGAAAAGAGGAATAACGTAAAGCGGTAAATTAAAAGGTGTTTCTCCTCCTTTTTCCATGATGACCGTATCCATGAAAGGTTTGAGTGAAAGAGCGATAACGGCATCTAATGAACCGATGGGAATTGTGATAAGTGTAGCCGCTAATGCCCGAACCCAAAAAGGCTTAATGAATGGCCACATTCTGGAATAGTTTAAAACAAAGGCATTCTTTTTTAATCGTTCTTTTATTTTTTGTTTCATTTTGCTTCCTTAAAAAAAATTTTTTTAATTGTACCCGAAAGGATTTTTTTTGTCAACCATGGGCTTTTTTTAGGCTGTTTTTTGAAATAAAAAGATGTTGTTTTTGTTAAATGTTTTTTGATTTTTAAAAAAATGAAAAAAGAAATTTTTTTGCTTGTAAATGGCAAAAATATGTGTTAGAAAAAAAAGAAGCGCTAAAAAGAACCATGTGGGGGCAAGGGTGAAGAGATTTAAATTCTCATTTTCTGTTTTTGCTTTTTTTGCTGTAATTTATTCGGTAAATGCATTTGCTGCCGGTAGCTCTGATATGCAAAATAAAACGGCAAAAGTTGAATTGAATTTATCAAATCCCACTTATTCTTCATCCAATGATATTGATGCGGGAACCGGTTATGGTATTTTGATTGATCAGTTAGACGGGTCTTTTATTTCAACGATTACAAATTCCGGAAATATAACTGCTGATACAGGAGGATATGGTATTTATGGAAATGCATATCCGACAAGTGGTGGGCGGGTTTTGATTAATAATTTTGGCTCAATTGAAAATATCCGATTGGATGAATTTGATAACACAACGATTTTAAATAAGATTTTGAACGAGTCATCACAACAACCGACATTGACCGGTGATATTTATTTGGGAACAAATTCAGAGATTGCCAATTATGGCGGGAATGTGACAACGGATTTTGTTTCGTTCGCCTATAACGGACACTTTAACAATGGGGTGGAAAATATTTATGGTGTGACGGAAACAGGGGAGGTGCATTTAGTAAGCGTTGTTTTCCATAAATCTGTTTTGAATGGTGGGACTATCCAGTTTGGAGAAAATGGTAAGTTTTCAAACGGCCATCAGGCAAATATTTTAAGTATAAAATTTGGTGATGCCGGGCAACTTATTAATGTCGGTGAAAATTATGTTTGGCAAGAAGACAGCGATGGCGATGGGGTACTTGATACGGAAAACAAGGCCGGCAAATTGATGGATTCTTTTTCAAAATTTGAAGCCAATCAAATTGAAATGGGGAAAAATGGTTTGATTTCAAATGAAATGGGAACGACTTTTAAAGCCGGAACCATTCAGATGGGAAATGGAGCATCGATTGTAAACGGAGCCGAGTATGCTTTGAAATATGATCGGATTCTTTCTTTGGGATCAAAGGATAAAACGACGGTAACCATTGATGATGGGAGCGGAAATGTAACAACACAAACGACGGAAAATTCGTCGATGGCCGATTACCCGATGAATGAAGTGCCTCATGCTTCTTCATTTCATGCAGATTCAATAATTCTTGGAAATAATTCAACTATTGAAAACAGAAAAGACAGCACATTTACCGGACATGATATTTCGTTTGGGGATAATGGCTTTTTTAACATTCAAAGCGGTGTTGTGACACTTTCGTCAGATGAAGAAGATGCTGATGAATCATCTTTGACATTTGGTTCCGGATCAACTTTGTATGTTGGTATTGAAAAGCAAGAAGAAATAACAGAACCGATGGAAGAATCCTCAACGGAAACAACTGTTGAAACATCTGAAACATCGACAATAACAACAACAACTGACAGAACGGAAATTGTTGATACGGTTATTTTGCCGGAAACCACATATATAGGGGAACTCAAAGTTGATAACATTCATATGGGTGAAAATTCAACCGTGAATCTTGTTGGCGGAAAAGTCCAAACCGACACTTTGACAATGGGGGATGGTGCTGCTGTTTCTGTTGATGGAATAATAGAACAACAAGAATTGGCACAGGTTATATATAAGTCTAGCATTTATGCAACAGAAGGTATATATTTTGGTAATTCTTCCAAGTTAGATGTAAAACTCGGGTATATTAAAACACCGGTTATTAAATTTTTAGATGATGGTTCTTTGTCCACGGCAAATCCGTTCAGAGCTGATAAATTGATTATGGGTGATCGGGCTGAAATTAGAGCGGGCGGTTTAATCCTTGCCAATGCAACAGTCGGATCTGATTCAAATATTTATTTAACAAATTCTATTCCTTCGGATGATTCAAATTTGGTGAATCAGAAGTATTATTATGCTGGTGGCGGTTTTGCGGGAGGTCTTCAAAAATCACATGGGGCAACAAATGTGAATGTTGTTGTTGACACAACCGATGATCGATTTTTTAACGTATTATATGGTAAAATTGATGTTGACACTATTTTGGTCAATACCGGTCTTTTAGAAGTTGCTGGAGATATTAAAGGTGAAATTTCATTAAATACCGACACAACCCTTCGGTTAGTTCCTATATCCAAAGATGATACCTTTGAGTTTGAAGGGGAAAGTCACCCTATTTATGAGTTGTCGGGGCTTACCCAAGATAAGTATCTTTACATTCATGATCCGGTAACAAGGCTTGAAGGAACAACAAATACAACGGTTGAAGTTGTGTTTCCGGATAAAGAATTTTATTCAACAACAAACTGGATGAGTGCCGAAACATTACGTCTGACAAGTGGAGGTATTTCAATTAATAATCCGGTTGATTTTGATGTTGTTGAGTTGGGGGCAAATACGACTCTTCGATTGACGGGAAATTATAAAGTCGGGAATGTGCAAGAAGTTAATAATGATGCGGTAAATACAACGCTTGAAATTGCTGCAGGGAAGGGAAACAGTATCAATTCAAGTGGCACTATGCATATGGATAGAATTTTGGTGTCAAGTGGTAACTTCAATGTGTTTCACGATATCAATTCATTGGTCACATCCGGTCCGGTGACGGTTCCTGCCTCTGCTATTGACGGAATTGAACTTGGAAATGACGCAAGCCTGACAACGTTTGCGAATGTGTCCGTCAATCAAGTATTGCGTAATCAAGAATTGATTGCTGCCGGTGAAGATGTTTCAAATACAACTTTAACGGTTAATGCGGATCATTTTCAAGTTTTAAGGAATGTTGATGTTGATAATTTGGTGACAAACGGTGGTGTTTTTGAATTCATGAACAAAGACGGAAACAATGCCGTGAACGTTACAAATGATATTCAGCTAAAACCTTATGCTGCTTTAGCAGGCAGTGGTGTTTTGAATGTGAGATCCGGCCATTTATCGTTGAATCAAAATGCAAGATTAGCTGTTTCAATGCAGGATATTGAAACACAACCGATTTCTGAATTAAAAGTTGTTTCTTCTGATACGATTATAACAGATTCAACACAAAGTTATCAAACAAAAGATTTGGTTGTTGAAACAGATTCAAGCGGGTATATCGACGTTCGAGTCAGTGGGGATAAAAGTGACAAAATCATTGTTGACGGAACGGTTAATTTGGCAGATGGAACCCGTGTGTTAATTCGAGATATTCAAACCAATCAGGAATATGAGATTTTGTCAGCGTTTCAATTGAATGGGAACAGTGATAAATTACGCACAACTTTCTTGTGGACGGGTGTGGATAAAAAAATTGAAAACAATGTTCTTTCTTTGTCAGTAAAAGGCGTTCAAACTCTGAAAGAGGGAATTCAAATTGCTGATCACTCCAAAAATGTGGATGAACTTGCAGATACCTTAACGAAAATTCGTCAAAGCGAAGGGGCTTATAGTATTGATCCGTTTTTGGACAGTGTTTTCTTTGCCGAATCAGCCGATGAAGCTGTGCGTGTATTAGATGAATATTCGCCGGAAGGATATTTAAACACGATGCAAGCTTCAATGCGGATGCAAAGAGTGTTTAAAGAAAGTGTAATTGGTGAAATGAATGCTATGCGCAATTATCGCATCAAAAATCAGACCACTCGTTATTATGTTAAAAATCCTTATTATTATGGACGTCCGGGTCATGAAAGATATTATTATGGCTTTAAAGAAGGAAGACGGAATCCATATCAGGAACGTCGTTCGGATCGGGGCGGTATATGGGCAAAACCATTTATGCTTTCTTTAAGTCAGGATGATAAAGATAATCAAAGCGGATATGATTTAGATGCTTATGGGTTTACCGCCGGTGTTGACAGAAAAGTCGGTGTCTTTACTCTGGGTTTGGCCGCCTTATATGCAACAGGTGATATGGAACAAAAAAATAAAAATACGCAATCTGATTTAACAACTTACGGATTGGGTGTTTATGGAAGTATCACGCCCCATTATTCCAGAACGTTTATGGATTTTTATGCTTTGTGGAGTCAAACAAGTGTTGATTCAAAACGTTCAATTTCTGCTTTGTCAGAATCAACAAAAGCAGGTTTTGATTTGACAGCCTTTACTTTGGGCGCCGATATCGGATATGAAATTTTGGTGGCCCCGAACTTTATTGTGACACCGAAAATCGGTTTGGATTATACCTCTATTGAAATGGATGATGTTGCTGAAACCGGTAATGGCCGTGCTCGGGTTTTGTTAAAAGGAACGGATTTAACCAGCATTCAAATGCCGGTTGAGGTGAAAGCCGCCTTTGATTTTGGAAGTCATAATTATCGTTTCCGTCCGGAATTCCATGCGCGTTGGACTCATGAATTTGGTGATACGGCGGCAAAATCAACTGCTCATTTCGTCAGATACGCAGCGCCGTTTGCCGTTGAAGGGTTGAATGTTGATAAAGATGTATTTACTATCGGCGGATCATTGTTGTGGCTTTATGGTTTAAGTGAATTTGAACTGAAATATGATTATGACTTCTCATCAACATCAACGGGTCACAGCATCAATATGGGTTATAAATATCTCTTCTGATTTGAAGAAGAGATAAACTTTATTTTTTTTAGCTTTTAGCTTGCTTTTATTTCTTAAACATTTTAGATTAAATGTATTGACTCAGTA